>CAYRBS010000070.1:0-2897 GCA_964422335.1 uncultured Mariniphaga sp.
CGGCTTTCATCACCGAAGTTCCGTTTTCAACCTGAATTTCTTTGTTATTTATTTTAAGTGTTATCATGTTACATGTTTCAGGTTACAAGTTTCAGGTTCCGAGTTCATTCCAGTTTTGTTCAACATATTCCATAAATTTATAAATCTTTCTTCCCAAAATCTCATATTCTGAAACTAAATCCGTCAAACCTTTTGATTCAAAATGTAATTCATTTATCATTGATAATTGAGAAATGGCTTCATCACCTGATGCATGAGCAAATACAAGGTATCGCACAAATTCCTGTTTATACCTTTTACGGCCATATCCTTCAACAATATTGTCTTTAATACTTTTTGTTGACCTCCTGACCTGGCTACCCTGTTCATACATTTCATATTTTGGCAGAGTCAAAGTCATCTTATGTACTTTAATTGCCAATCGATATGCTGCCTGATAAATTTCCAAATCTCTGTAACTTTTCATCGCTCTTAATTCTATTTTAGTTACTGTGACGATTGTAAATACACAACATGCGACCTTGTAACCTGAAACCTGCAACAACCTACTTCACATCAATCGCATCCACCGGGCAAACGGCGCGGCAGGAGTCGCATTTAATACAAAGTTCGGTGTCGATGCTGTGCTTTTCGTGCGGAGTGAACGGGATGGCGTCCACCGGGCATTTTTGTGCACACATGGTACAACCGATGCAGTTATCATTTACAGAATAGGTAATCAGTTCGGTGCATTTTCCGGTAGGACAAACGCCGTTGATGTGCGCTTCGTACTCATCGCGGAAATACTTCAGCGTACTGATAACCGGGTTGGGTGCTGTTTTTCCGAGGCCACACAAACTGCCTTTATTGGTCCATTCGGCCAGTTTTTCCAGCTCTTCCAAATCGCCTTTTTTTCCTTTTCCGCTGGTAATATTTTCCAGGATGTCGAGCATCCGCTTGGTCCCCACCCGGCAGAAAGTGCATTTTCCGCACGATTCATCCTGTGTAAACGAAAGGAAAAAACGTGCCATATCTACCATGCAGTCGGTTTCGTCGAGCACCACCAACCCGCCGGAGCCCATCATAGCACCCATTTCAGAAAGCGATTCATAATTGATGGGTGTGTTGGCATGTTCTGCCGGGATACAACCACCCGAAGGACCGCCTATCTGCACAGCTTTAAACCGGTGCCCGCCGGCAATTCCGCCCCCAATTTCTTCCACTACCTGGCGGATGGTAATTCCCATGGGCACTTCAATCAGTCCGCCACGGGCTACTTTCCCGGCCAGTGCAAAAACTTTTGTTCCGGTGTTTCCGTCAGAACCAATTCCTTTAAATTTCTCAAAACCTTCGCGCAGGATATATGAAATTTGAGCCAACGTTTCGGTATTGTTAACGAGAGTGGGCTCTCCCCACAATCCCCGTTGCGCCGGGAAAGGAGGGCGGATACTGGGAAAACCGCGGCTACCTTCAATGGAGGCAATCAGGGCGGTTTCTTCCCCACACACAAATGCTCCGGCACCTTCGTAAATCAACACATCGAAATCAAATCCCGATCCCTGGATGTTCTTTCCCAGGTAATTATTTTCCCTGCAAACTTCCACCGCTTTCCGGATTCGTTTCACCGCCAGTGGATACTCTGCCCGAATGTAAAAGTAGCCCTTATGAATGCCCACGGCATACGCTGCAATAATCATCCCCTCGATA
Source organism: uncultured Mariniphaga sp. (assembly GCA_964422335.1). Taxonomy (GTDB): domain Bacteria; phylum Bacteroidota; class Bacteroidia; order Bacteroidales; family Prolixibacteraceae; genus CAYRBS01. The sequence continues at coordinate 1,687 of CAYRBS010000070.1, forward strand.
ACACGGTACGGATACGATTCCAACAGCATCCGGTCCATAAAAGCACCCGGGTCGCCTTCGTCGCCATTGCAAATCAGGTATTTATTTTCTCCCTTCTCTTTTTTTACCAGCTCCCACTTCAGTCCGGAAGGAAACCCGGCCCCGCCCCTTCCGCGGATACCACTGTTTTTCACCTCTTCAATCACCTCATCGGGCGAAAGCGATTCAAACATTTTGGCGAGGGCAGTGAACCCACCCCTTTTTTTGTATTCTTCGATATCGATTGGGTTAATAATCCCGCGGTACTCGGTAGCAATGGGAATCTGGTTGCCGAGGAAGGAGGCCACGGGTTTTTCGCGCATGCTGATTTCATAACGTTGCACCCCGTCCCAGTTACGGTCAGTTTGAATGTCTTCGGCAACATGAAACAGTTTGTTTTTTATTTTGGAGAAGAATCCCGGGGGAGAAAAATGATTCTCCACAATGCCTTTCACATCCTCGGGTTTCACTTTTGCATACAATGTGGGGTCTCCCTCGTTGGGGACAATTTCAACCAGCGGCACCTGATGGCACATTCCCACACACCCCACATGCTTCAGTTTCACGCGCAATCCGCTCTGGTTGACCACGTTTTCTACTTCCTGTTCTATCTCGCCGCTACCACTGGCTACACAACACGAACCCAGTCCGATTCGTATCTCGCCTTTAATTTCCGAGCCATCGGCTTTTCTGAATTTTTTGGCTCCTTTTTTTCCCTGCTGGCTTTCAAAATCTTCAATCACCTTGTCCACCTGGTCGGGAGCCACATGGCCATAAGTAACGTCATCTACCTGCACTACCGGAGCAAGGGTACAACATCCCAGGCAACTCACTTTTTCGAGGGTGTAGGTTTTTGTTTTTTCGGTATCTTCTCCTTCAGGCAGTTCGAAATGCCGGCGAAATGCATCGTGTACCAGTCCTGCCCCTTTCACGTGACAGGCGGTCCCCACACAAATTTTCACCAAATGTTCTCCGGCGGGTTGCATTCTGAACTGCTTGTAAAAACTGGCCACCCCAATAATTTCGGAGGGTGTTACAGACGTTTTTTCTGCCAGGTATTTCAATGCCTCCTCCGGCAAGTAATTGTATTCATTCTGAATGGCCTGCAAAATCGGAATAATGTCCTTTTTTTCAGAACCTTTTTCCTGAATAATGCGGTCGATATTTTGGAAATTGTTTGTCATATTTATTTT
>CAYRBS010000070.1:2997-10390 GCA_964422335.1 uncultured Mariniphaga sp.
TCGGCAAAGGCAGGCGTTGTTCCGGTAGTTTCGCCCAGTTCATTTTCTGCTATTAAATTCATCTCGCTGGCGAATTCATAAATGCGCATCACCCCGTCGTTGTCCATCATAAACAACTTGCCATCGGCAAATAACGGGGATGAATAAAGTGTGGTTCCCACATCGTGCTCCCAGTGTTCATCACCGGTTTTGGCGTCGTAGCAAACCATTACGCCATAGCTGGTTGCAATGATGAGCAGCCCATCGTGCGCCAGCGGGCTCGAAGCTTCGGGCAGGAACATATCGTCTTCCCAGATAATTTCCTGTGTTTTTATGTCAATGGCAACCATGGTAGCATACTCATTGGCGGCATAAACAACTCCATCGGTATATCCAACAGAAGGTCCCACTTCGCCCATCATACATTCCACATTCCAGAGCTCTTCCCCTGATTGAACATCATAACCGGCAACAATCGGGTCAGCAGTCAGTAGCACCTGGTAATTTCCGTCCACTTCTGCCAAAACGGGGCTGGCCCACGAGATTTTTGCATCGCGGGTAGTATCCCAAACCGGATCGCCGGTTGCTACATCCAGCGCCATTATTTGACCGCCTTTGTTGGTATCGTACTGTACAAGCAGTTTATTGTCCCAGGTAATAAGTGATGAAGAGTGTCCGTAATGATTATCGGGAACGCCCAGGTTTTTCGCCCAAACGCGGTTGCCCTCCATGTCGAAGGCAATTACATCGCCGGTACCAAAAATAGCAAATACCCGCTGCCCGTCGGTTGTAACGGTTGGGGCCGAAAGCCCGGTATCTTCCGTTACACGTGGCGGGGACGAAGGTGACCCGGGGATATTAGCGGCTGTTCCTGTCCAGAGCAATTCTCCATCGTCGCGGTTATAGCAATAAACTTCGCGGCTTTGTTCGTCGGCGCCTGCAATAAAAACCTTGTCTCCCCAAACCACCGGTGAATTGTAGCCATGTTTCGGGATGGGTGACTTCCAGCGGATGTTGGTACCTTCAGCACCGTCCCACTCTGTTGGAATGTTTGTGTGGTAGCTGATTCCCTGTCCCAGTGGGCCACGGAAAGAATTGTGGTTGTTACGGATATCGTCAAGTGTGAGTTCAGCAGAAGCCGCAGGTTCTTCGGGTTGTTCCGGTTCAGCGGCAGGCTGTTCCTGTTCAGTTTCTGTCGCTGGCGGGTCACTTGTTTCTGCTGTTTGTTCCGGCTCTTCCTCTTCCTGATCCGGGGAAGTTGCCCCACCCGATTCACCGACATCGATGACTTCGACTCCTTCATCACTATCCCCTGCCGGCACTTCAACCGATGCAGTTTCCCAATCGTACTTCTCCAGGTAATTCACTGTGGCAAAAGAAGCTATCAGTGCGAACACCAAAACCACTGCCCCGATAATCACAATTCCTTTTTGCGCAAAAATCCGGCTTACAATTTCATTTTCCTGAACTTTGTCGGGAGCTTCAATTTTGGATTTCATTGCATAATATGCCCGTAAGGCAAAAGCCAGTACGATGGCTCCGAACAACAACAGGTAAGCGCCGGTTTTCACCTGCCACTGGCTGTTGAAATACGCTTTCCTGGCCAGCAAATCATAATTGCGGATTTCCGTTTTTAAACCATCGTTGTTGGGATCCTCCTTCAACCTTTCAACAAGGGTTTCCAGGGCCTGGCTTTCGATGGGATCGTTTTGTGAAATCTGCCAGAAATTGAGCAATAGCAGTAAAGCCACCACCGAACAGAAAATCCCTGAAATTACGGCAATGTTTTGTGCGAGTTTTAATTTATCGTTGTTGGTCATTGTAATTGTATTTTCAATTTTTGAACCTTTTTCTTGCTTTAATGCGTGGATAAAATCCGCGTCACCCGTTTATTTTTCAACCGGACAATAATCCATACACCGGCCGCAACTGAGGCAATTGCCTTTGTGTGGCACATAGTCCTGTCGTTTTCGGAAAACAACTGTATTCAGCAGGGTCATCCCGATAACCAGTCCCATAAATCCTCCGGCTATCATGGTGCCAATGTAAAATTTACCGCGAATGACCCCGGCTTCTTCCACTAATGTTTCCATTGTTTTTCCGGATGCCAGGAAGGTTTGCACATCGATATTATCGGGATCGTTTTTTATTTCAGGATTGGAAATCAACAGTTCAGCAAGATACACATCGTTATTCGCTTTGGAAAGGAAGGTGTGTGAACGTTCCCCCACAAACACCCCTGCCGCTACCCAAAGGGGAATAAGCAGTGCATACGTTATAAACCGTTTCGGTCCCAGGCCTGATTTAACCACCTCTTTTTCGTCGGTAGGATAGTCGATGGCATCGAACGGACAGGAATTGGAACAAAGTTTACACTGAATACATGCTGCAGGTGTAATGGTGAGGTGCCTCTTTGAAAAGCGCGACATCCAGCTCAGCAAAACGCTGTAAGGGCAAAAGAAACGGCAATAGGGACGGGCCACAAACATGCCGATCAGTAAAAAACTTGCGCCCAGTATTACCATGTGAAACATGGCGTCCATGCGGAAAATACCCACGAACGGATCGTAACGGCAGATGATAAAATCGGTACCGGTAGCTGCAAAAAGCACAGCCAGCGATATATAAATATAGGGAATCAGTCCCAGCGTTTTATTCAACCATTTGGGCAGGCTGATGGGTTTAATAATGACCAAATCCTGGATTGCGCCCAGCGGGCAGGCCCCGGCACAGAAAGTTCGTCCGAAAAAAAGTGTAAATCCCAGTGGCAACAAAAAAAACAGCAATACTGTGAGTGAGATGGCATAAGTGGGGTCGGCAAACGACAATGTCACATTCTGAATGGCCCCAATAGGGCAAACACAACCATTTCGGAAAAATCCAAAATAAAGGAGCGTAAATACCGAAAGCCACAAAACACCTTGCCGCGATCGTTTTTTCAGCGCCAGCCAGGTAGCCAGCGAAAGAACCACCAACAAAACCAGCACATCGAAATACTCGAGCCCCAGGGCGCGGGGTTCCGGGGTGGCAGTGGAAGGTTGTTCGTAACCCGACTCAAATTCGGGTTTGGGAAACCTTTGTTGCTGAGCCGTTACGGACAAAGTAAACAGTAAAAAATAAACGGTTAAAAGTATGTAGTTCAGTTTTTTCATTCTTGTTATGATTCCTGGTTTTGAGAGAAATCTCCTTTTATGTTGTAAGGATTACTGGCCTTCACCCGTTTTATGGCATCGGAAGGACAAACGCGGGCAATAGAACATTCATTGCAATTAAGGCAAATATCATGTACAATCTGGAGGTGCAGCGAACCGTTCCCAAAGGATGTGCAGCCTTCCACACATTTGGCACAACCAATGCAAAGGTCTTCAATGATGTGGTATTCAAAATAAGGCTCCTCAATAAAAACCCTTTCGATGGCAGCTGTCGGGCAGAGTTGGTTTTCACCGGCAGTGCTCAGCTGATTGGCGTCGGGTTTAAAATACCCGCCGCACAAATCGCAGTAGCCGCAAAGATCGTAAGCATGTACGCATTTTACGGCCGAGGGGGTCATTACACATTCCGTTGCACACCGGCCACATTGGGTGCATTCAAACGGATCGATCTGCCATACCCAGTCGTCTTTAATAATATTACTCAGCGAGAGGCCGCCAACACCTCCCAGTGCCAGCGCCAGCGATAAACGCACCCCGCTTTGGATGAATTCGCGCCTGTTTTTCGATTTACTATTCTTTTCCATCGTTATTTTGTTTTACCTCAACAGCCTGTGGCAATTCACATTCTGAAAACACTCCGCATTTTTGGCAGGCCGGGGAAAGCGAACAGGTGACGTCCACTTTCTGGTTTACCACAAGGTATCCGGTAGTGGCTGCCATTCCACCAAGGATTAAAATCCTGCCTGTTGTTTTTAAAAATTCTTTTCGGTTCATCGCATTTATTGTCTTTCAATTCGGTTCAAATACCCGGATCATTTTTTTATCGAAATCGAGGGCGTAAACGTTGTTCAGGCTGTCGGCAGCCACATCGGGCGCCTGGCCTTCTTCAGCAAATTTAACGGGTGCCGCCACCACTCCTTCAAACTCGCCCGAACGTTTATAGGTTTTTATGCGCACCAGGCCTTTTTCGCTGGTCACATAACGGCCATCGCTCAGAAAAGTAAAATGGGACGGATTGCAACAGCCGCTGAACCCCTCCGGTTTCATGCTGGTGTTTTTCCAGTGCGAACGAAGGTTGCCCTCGTAGGTATAATTTTCCAGTGCGTGCAACCCCGGGTTTACCACCCACAGATCGCCTTCATCGTTTATATCTAAGTCGAAACAGGGGCTTGGGATAATAAAACCGTGAAGCACCCCTTCATCTGCTTTTCCATCGAATTCGCCCATTAATTCGCCCTCTTCTGAATACCTGAGTACGCGGCGCTGTCCGGCATCGGCCACAAAAACATTGGATTCAGTGGCTGCAACGGATGTTATCTGCGAATTTTCGTCCAACGGTTCCCATTCGTTTTGAACATTTCCTTCCTCATCAAGCACCCGGATGCGGTTTTCGGCAGCGAGATAAATTTTCCCGTCAAAAACCTCCACTGCCTGCGTTTTTCCGGGAAGGTCCAGTTCAGCCAGAAGATTTCCGGAAGGATCAATTATTTTCAACTTGTTATCGCCGGCCACATATATTTTCCCATTATAATAAGCGATAGCAGCAGGTTCATCAAAACCTATTCTGAAGTTTTTAGATTCTTTGTAATGAATAAGCTCCGGATCGACATTTCTAAACTCATCCACATTGTATTCGAATGGGTTCGGCCTGCTTTTGTCGGGGCGGTCGGAGATGAAATCGCCCACAATTACAGCGACGATTACAACTGCCATGATGATGAGAAAAATGATGATTCCTTTGTTCTTCATTTTTTCTGAATTAAATGTTTAAATCGATACAAACCAGGGTTTCCGCATCCCGCATAATTAAGTACCCGTTGGCAATGGCAAACGGCGCCCAGGCATCGTGCCCGTCCTCTATTACCTTCACTTTGTCCACCTCAATGTACCTGTCGGTGCTTGGAGTGGCGATAAAAAGGGTTCCGTCGTCATTCAGGATAAACAGTTTGTCATCGGCCATAAAATAAGGCCCCAGCCCAAAACGGTTTTCGGAACCGCTGGTCCACACCATTTCCTGCGGATCGTCAGGGTGTACGGCCACCATCTGATTCCGGTTAGGACCACCATCTTTAGGGACAATACCAAACAGGTGTCCTTCCCAGTAAAGCGGTGTTTGCTGCTCGCAGGCCAACCCTTCACGGGGGGCGTATTTGGTCAGCACCTCGATGGAAAACTCCCCGTTATCCTCCGAAAGTTGGGCCATCATACTTCCCGCGCCATAGCCGGCCGTCATAAATATTCTGCCATCGGGCATACAAACCGGTGAGGGCGCTACCACCGAATGGTTCCATTCTGTGGCCGACCAAAGGATTTCGCCGGCATCGTCGCCATCGGCCGCTACTCCCACGAGGGCACCAATGGCACTGTAAACATACATTTTGCGTCCGCCAAAAGTAAACGGCATCACCGAAGAGTGGGACATTTTCCATCCTTCGGGGTTGGGAGTTTCCCAGAGTTTTTCACCGGTTTCACAGTCGATGGCCACCATCAGGGCATTTCCACCGGTGGCAATAATGGCCTTGCCATCGTCAATAAGGGGGCACTGGCCGGTGTACCAAAGCGGAACTTCTGATTCATAATCCTGAACTACATCGAGCCCCCAGCGCATATCGCCGGTTTCGCGGTCGAGGCACATTACGTGGCACATGGGGCCCATGGTAAGAATATAATCTTCAGTAACCGCCGGAATGGTCCTTGACATGCCATGATTCCGTTTTACATTCAGGCTGTATCCGCGCTCCCACATTTCCTTTCCATCGAGGAGTGAATAACAGCGGAGAATATCGGCACGTTCTTCTTCATCGTAATCGAGTACATAAGCAAGTCCCTCATAAATGGCAGCCCCGGAATGCCCTTCGCCCAATTTCTTCGACCATAAAATTTTGGGATCTTCGTTCCCGAAATCATCGATGAGCGGGACCGGTGATTTTGAAATATTATCGAAATCGCTGCCCCGGAACCGTGGCCATGATTCTGATAATTCGGTATAATCGGTAGCAAATTGTTCAAAATATTCTCCGATTTCCACTTCCTGGGCTACTCCTCCGGCATCCCGGTTATCGGCTCCTTCGAGACTTATCTCAAAATCGCGCGTGGGATCGGTACGTAACCACCACAAAAGAGCCCCAAGAGCAATTGCACTCAAAGAAATCAGGGAAATATTTATTATCCGTTTGTTATCCATTTAAGCTTTAATATTATAAACCATGAGCACACTCCCATGTCTGATAAAAAGTTTTCCATCGTAAATGGCCGGATGTGCCCAGTGAGGGCCCTCACCTTCATCAACCTTAAAAGTACTTATGATTTGCAATTTTTGTGGCGAAGGTTTTGCCAAAGCTACATTTCCTCCCTTTTCTTCATATAAATAGAGCATCCCGCCGGCATAAATTACCGATCCTTTATTGTTCCATTCTTCCTCCCAGTTTGTTTTGCCGGTTTCCCAGTTTACACATGCCCATCGGCCACGGGAATTATGCTGCCAGTTGGAGCCGTACAAATTACCGTCAACCAACACAACTCCTCCGTGATGGGTATCAATGTCCTCGTTTTTCCATTTCAAACGAATGGAACTTCCGTCATCTGATGAAAGTGAAAACATTGTGCCGGGATGTTCGTATCCGCTTGTGGTAAAAATTTCGCCGTTTGAATAGAGCGGAGGATTGGTTTGCGCCCCTTCTCCCTGGCTTTTTGTATGGTACTGAATAAGATTGTAATCAAAAATTATTTGGCCATTTTCAGGATGAATCCCAATTAGGTTGCGGGTTGTTTGTGTTAAAATAATATCTGCCCCGTTGTGATTTATCAAAACCGGCGAAGCATACGATTTTGCACCCCCCAGGCTATTGTTTTTCCACACTTCTGAACCATCGCTTTTTTTAAAAGCCACCATTGTATTCTCTTCGCCGCCCGTAGTGTAAACAACTAAGTCATTCACAATGAGCGGGCTTTCAGCGTCTCCGTGCCTGTGTATTTCACCGCTGTAATTATCCACAGCATCCACCTGCCAGATTTTTTGGCCTGTTTGCGCATCAATGCAACTTAACTGTCCGGTGCCGCTGGCCACATATAATTTCCCGTTTTGATACGTTGGTGTACAACGGCTGTCGGAATAAGAGCGGGTCCAGGCATTGCCGTAAGGAGTTTCCCAAAGCAACTGTCCTTCAAAATCGTAGGCCGAAAGAACATCTGTTTCTTCCCTTTTTAACCCGGTTACATAAATTTTACCTCCGGCCACAATTGGTTGCGAATAGCCTTTGCCG
>CAYRBS010000071.1:0-10172 GCA_964422335.1 uncultured Mariniphaga sp.
CAGCTTGCAGAAGAGTTGGTAAACTTAACTGTTAAAGAGGTTAACGAATTAGCTGAAGTTTTAAAAACCGAATACGGTATTGAGCCAGCCGCCGCTGCAGTTGCAGTTGCAGGCCCGGCTGCCGGAGGTGCTGACGAAGGCGCCGCCGAAGAACAAACCGAATTCGACATTGTCCTGAAATCAGCTGGCCAGTCGAAACTGGCAGTAGTTAAGCTCGTGAAAGAATTAACCGGACTTGGGTTGAAAGAGGCCAAAGCCGTTGTTGACGAAGCTCCGAAAGCAATTAAAGAAAAAGTTTCCAAAGATGAGGCCGAAGCCCTCAAAAATCAGTTGGAAGAAGCAGGAGCAGAAGTTGAAATTAAATAATCGCAATCAGACCTTTTTTAAGGTTGTATGGTTTAGAATCCTGCACGGTAGGATTCTAAACCTTTTTGTGTATTTATATTTTATCTAATTAACTTCTATAAATACATGTCAGTTATTACAAAAAACGAGAGGATTAATTTCTCCTCAACACAAACCAGGTTTGATTACCCTGACTTCTTGGAAGTTCAAATTAAATCATTTAGGGAATTCTTTCAGTTAAATACTACGCCCGAAAAGCGAAAGGAGGAAGGGTTGAACCGTGTTTTCGAGGAAAATTTTCCGATTTCGGATACACGTAACAACTTTGTACTTGAGTATATCGACTACCAGGTCGATCCGCCCAGGTATTCCACCCTGGAATGCATAGAGCGTGGCTTAACATACAGTGTGCCTGTAAAGGCCAAATTGAAATTGTATTGTACCGATCCTGAACACGAAGATTTCGATACGGTTGTACAAGATGTATATCTTGGTACAGTTCCATATATGACGGAAGGGGGTACTTTCATCATAAATGGTGCTGAACGGGTTATCGTTTCTCAATTGCACCGCTCCCCCGGTGTGTTTTTTGGGCAGAGTTTGCATGCCAATGGCACAAAACTTTACTCTGCCCGGATTATCCCTTTTAAAGGTTCCTGGATTGAATTTGCAACCGACATTAACAGTGTCATGTTTGCCTATATCGACCGGAAAAAGAAATTGCCTGTAACAACACTCTTGCGCGCCATTGGTTACGAAAGCGACAAAGACGTGCTCGAAATTTTCGATCTGGCCGACGAGGTCAAGGTCTCAAAAACCGGGTTGAAAAAAATTGTGGGCAGAAGGTTGGCAGCCCGTGTGTTGAAATCATGGGTCGAAGACTTTGTGGATGAAGACACAGGCGAGGTAGTTTCCATCGAGCGAAACGAGGTTATTATCGATCGGGAAACTGTACTGGAAGAAGAACACATCGAAGAAATTATTGAATCGGGAGTGAAAACTATCCTGATCCATAAAGACGATCAGAAACAACAGGATTTTGCCATCATTTACAACACGCTGCAAAAAGACCCCTGTAACTCTGAGAAAGAAGCTGTGTTGCATATTTACCGCCAGTTACGAAATGCCGAACCACCCGACGAAGCTACGGCCAGGGACGTTATCGATAAGTTATTCTTTTCCGATAAACGTTACGACCTGGGCGATGTTGGCCGGTACCGGATTAACAAAAAACTGGGATTAGAGGTAGATGCCGATATTCGTGTACTTACGAAAGAAGATATTATTGAAATTATCAGGTACCTTATTCAACTGGTGAATTCAAAAACCGATGTGGATGACATTGACCACCTGAGTAACCGCCGTGTGCGGACTGTAGGGGAACAAATGTACAACCAGTTTGGAATTGGCCTGGCACGTATGTCACGCACCATCCGTGAAAGGATGAATGTGCGCGACAACGAGGTGTTTACCCCCATCGATCTTATCAACTCCAAAACACTTTCTTCGGTTATCAATTCATTTTTTGGGACCAACGCATTGTCCCAGTTTATGGACCAAACCAACCCGCTTGCCGAAATGACCCACAAACGCCGTATGTCGGCACTGGGGCCAGGTGGCTTATCGCGCGAAAGAGCAGGTTTCGAAGTAAGGGACGTCCACTTTACACACTACGGAAGGTTGTGTCCGATTGAAACCCCGGAAGGGCCGAATATCGGGCTAATTTCGTCATTGTGCGTATTTGCCAAAATTACCGATCTTGGTTTTATTTCCACCCCCTACCGGAAAGTGAAAGACGGCAGGGTGGACCTATCTGATAACGGAGCAGTTTATTTAACTGCCGAAGAAGAAGAAAGCCAGATTATTGCACAGGCAAACGCACTGATCGATTCCGATGGTTATTTCATTAACCAAAAAGTAAAATCGAGGCTCGATGGCGACTATCCGCTGATTGACAAAGAAGAAGTTAACCTGATGGACGTGGGGCCGAACCAAATTGCATCGGTTGCCGCTTCATTGATTTCTTTCCTTGAGCACGACGACGCAAACCGTGCATTAATGGGATCGAACATGATGCGCCAGGCCGTGCCATTGCTCCGGCCAGAATCGCCCATTGTAGGTACCGGCCTGGAAGGAAGGGCTGCGTCCGACTCACGCGTGATGGTGAAAGCCGAATTCGACGGTGTGGTTGAATATGTGGATGCAACACAAATTATTGTCCGCTACGATGTAACCGATGAAGACCTGTTTGTCAGTTTCGACCCGGAAGTGGTAACGTATCCGTTGCAGAAATACGCAAAAACCAACCAGGGAACAACGGTTGACCTTAAACCGATGGTTCACAAAGGGGAACGGATACAGAAAGGCCAAATCCTGACACAGGGATATGCCACCGAAGACGGTGAATTGGCGCTGGGCCGGAACCTGATGGTTGCATTTATGCCCTGGCAGGGTTACAACTACGAGGATGCCATCGTTATTTCTGAACGCATTGTCCGTGAAGATGTATTTACCTCTGTCCATGTTGATGAATACAGCCTGGAGGTTCGCGACACAAAACGTGGCCTCGAAGAATTTACATCCGACATTCCAAATGTCAGCGAAGAGGCTACAAAAAACCTGGACGAAAACGGGCTTATTCGTATTGGTGCGAATATTGCCCCAGGCGATATCCTGATTGGTAAAATTACCCCAAAAGGGGAATCCGATCCTTCACCCGAGGAAAAACTCCTGCGCGCTATTTTTGGCGATAAAGCAGGCGATGTGAAAGATGCTTCATTAAAAGCATCACCATCATTATCGGGGGTTGTTATCGACAAGAAACTCTTTTCACGGGTTGGCAAAGACAAAAAAGGAAAAACAGTTACAAAAACACTGCTCGATCAAATCGATGAAAATTTCGATAAAGAGGTTTCAGCCTTACGTGCAAAGTTGGAAGACAAACTGTTTACCCTGGTGAGCGGAAAAACATCGCAGGGTGTGAAAGATTTTTATGGAGGCGAAGTGCTCTCGAAGGGCGTTAAGTTTACATTGAAACAGCTACAGGAAATTGATTACCTGACAGTTAATCCTTCAAAATGGACAACTGACAAGCAGAAAAACAATCTGATTTTCAGGTTAATCAATAATTTCATAATGAAATATAAGCAGGCTGAGGCCATTGCACGGCGCGAAAGGTACAATGTTACCATTGGAGACGAACTGCCGGCAGGAATCATTCAGCTGGCCAAAATTTTTATTGCGAAAAAACGGAAACTCCAGATTGGTGATAAAATGGCCGGACGCCACGGGAACAAAGGGATTGTTTCCCGCGTGGTACGGCAAGAGGATATGCCTTTCCTTTCCGATGGTACACCGGTTGATATTGTACTCAACCCGTTGGGTGTTCCTTCAAGGATGAACCTTGGACAGATTTATGAAACGGTGCTTGGATGGGCCGGGAAAGAACTCGGACTTAAATTCGCCACCCCTATTTTCGATGGTGCTGCCCTCGATGAAATTACTGAATATACCGATAAAGCAGGGCTGCCACGATTCGGGAAAACCGTGCTGTTTGACGGGGAAACCGGCGATCCTTTCGACCAGTTTGCTACCGTTGGGGTTATTTATATGATGAAGCTCGGACACATGGTGGAGGATAAAATGCATGCCCGTTCCATCGGACCTTATTCTTTAATTACTCAGCAGCCACTTGGTGGTAAAGCACAGTTTGGTGGTCAGCGGTTTGGTGAAATGGAGGTTTGGGCACTTGAAGCATTTGGTGCTTCCCACATTCTCCAGGAAATTCTCACCGTTAAGTCGGACGACGTGATGGGCCGTGCCAAAGCATACGAAACGATTGTGAAAGGTGAACCGATGCCACAACCGGGCATTCCAGAATCACTTAATGTGTTGTTGCACGAACTGAGAGGCTTGGGCCTTAGCATACAAATGGAATAGTTTTTAGAATCTATTTTAATGAACGGGTTCGGTTTTAATGATTTTTAATTAGAATTATGGCATTCAGAAAAGAAAATAAAGCAAAAGGTGGTTTTTCAAAAATTTCTATCAGCCTTTCCTCCCCCGAAGAAATTCTGGAGAGGTCGTTTGGTGAAGTTTTGAAACCCGAAACAATAAACTACAGAACTTATAAACCTGAACGCGATGGTTTGTTTTGCGAGCGAATATTTGGCCCGGTGAAAGATTACGAATGTCATTGCGGAAAATACAAACGCATCCGGTACAAAGGAATCGTTTGCGACCGCTGCGGGGTTGAAGTTACAGAGAAAAAAGTGAGGCGTGAAAGAATGGGGCACCTTGCACTGGTTGTGCCTGTGGCCCATATCTGGTATTTCCGCTCGCTGCCAAATAAAATTGGATACCTGCTCGGGCTTCCTACCAAAAAGCTGGATTCGATAATTTACTACGAACGTTATGTAGTTATTAATGCAGGGGTAAAAGCAACCGACGGGATTAAACAACTCGACTTTCTAACGGAAGAAGAGTACCTCGACATTCTTGATACCCTTCCAAAAGAAAACCAGTTTTTAGACGACGAAGATCCGAATAAGTTTATTGCCAAAATGGGTGCCGAAGCGTTGTTCGAGATACTGCGCAGAATCGACCTCGATGATTTGTCATTTAACTTAAGGCACAAAGCCAATACAGAAACTTCCCAGCAGCGGAAAAACGAAGCATTGAAACGCCTGCAGGTGGTGGAAGCATTCAGGGCAAGCAAAAACCTGAACCGCCCCGAGTGGATGATTGTGCGTGTGGTACCCGTTATTCCACCCGATTTGAGGCCGCTGGTGCCGCTGGATGGCGGACGTTTTGCAACTTCCGACTTGAATGACCTGTACCGCAGGGTAATCATTCGGAACAACCGCCTGAAAAGGTTGATTGAAATAAAAGCGCCCGAGGTGATTTTAAGAAACGAAAAACGAATGCTGCAGGAAGCAGTGGATTCACTTTTCGATAATTCACGGAAGGTAAATGCTGTAAAAACAGAAAATAACCGTGCGCTGAAATCCCTTTCTGATAGTTTGAAAGGGAAACAAGGCCGGTTCCGCCAGAATTTGCTGGGGAAACGCGTTGACTATTCGGCCCGTTCGGTGATTGTTGTGGGCCCGAAACTTAAACTGCACGAGTGCGGCCTCCCCAAAGATATGGCAGCTGAACTTTATAAACCTTTCGTTATCAGAAAACTGATTGAGAGGGGAATTGTAAAGACGGTAAAATCTGCCAAAAAGATTGTGGACCGTAAGGACCCGGTAGTATGGGAAATTCTTGAAAATGTGTTAAAAGGGCATCCTGTACTGTTAAACCGTGCACCTACACTGCACCGCCTGTCAATTCAGGCTTTTCAGCCAGTAATGATTGAGGGGAAAGCAATTCAGCTTCACCCGTTGGTTTGTACCGGTTTTAATGCCGACTTCGACGGTGACCAAATGGCGGTACATCTGCCATTGGGAAATGCAGCCGTTTTGGAAGCACAATTGTTAATGCTGTCTTCGCACAACTTACTGAACCCTGCCAACGGGGCGCCTATACATGTTCCGTCGCAGGACATGGTGCTCGGGTTGTATTATATGACCAAACCCAGGGCCGGCTCAGCAGGCGAGGGAATGACTTTTTATTCCCCGGAAGAGGTGATGATTGCTTATGCCGAAAAGGTTATCCACCTTCATTCCGTTATTAAAGTAAAAGTGGAAGACCTCGACGAAAACGGCGGACATTTTCACCATATTATCGAAACGACCGTCGGACGTATTCTTTTCAACGAGTATGTACCGCGCAAAGTGGGTTACATCAATCAGTTACTTACCAAAAAGTCGTTACGGACCATCATTTCCGATGTGTTTAAGAAATGCGGAAATGCCGAAACCGTTAAATTTCTCGATGCCATAAAAGACCTCGGTTACTATATGGCCTACAAGGGCGGACTTTCCTTCAATATCGACGATGTTATCGTTCCGGAAGATAAAGATACAATTGTAACCAACGGATACGAGGAAGTAGAAGAGATTATCTCCAACTACAACATGGGGTTCATTACCAATAACGAGCGCTACAACCAGGTAATTGATATCTGGACACACGCCAACTCGAAACTTACAAATTCGGTAATGAAAACCATTAGCAGCGATAAACAGGGGTTCAACTCCATTTATATGATGCTCGACTCAGGTGCCCGTGGTTCGAAAGAACAGATCCGGCAGCTTTGCGGAATGAGGGGTTTGATGGCCAAACCTCAGAAATCGGGTTCAACCGGGTCGCAGATTATCGAAAACCCGATTCTTGCCAATTTTAAAGAAGGGCTTTCTGTTCTCGAATATTTTATTTCCACTCACGGTGCACGTAAAGGTTTGGCCGATACTGCACTTAAAACAGCCGATGCCGGGTACCTCACCAGGCGTTTGGTCGATGTTTCGCAGGATGTTATTATTTCTGAAGAGGATTGCGGCACATTGCGCGGTCTTACGGCAGCTGCCATCAAAAACAACGAAGAAGTGGTTGCCTCGCTTTATGAGCGGATTATCGGACGGACATCGGTCCACGATACCTATCACCCGCTGAATGGCGATCTGATTGTTAAATCAGGCGATACAATTACCGAAGAAATTGCTGCTTCAGTTGATGAATCGCCCATCGAGAGCATTGAAATCCGCTCGGTTCTTACTTGCGAATCAAAAGTGGGGGTTTGCAGCAAATGTTATGGCAGGAACCTCGCCACAGGCGGAATGGTACAGAAAGGCGAAGCTGTGGGTGTTATTGCTGCACAGTCGATTGGCGAACCCGGTACCCAGCTTACACTTCGTACTTTCCACGTTGGGGGTATTGCCGGTAACATTTCGGCGCAGTCAACCGTGGAAGCCAAATACGATGGATATGTGGAAATCGAAGAATTACGGGCAGTTGAATCCAAAAATGAGGATGGCAGCCCGGTAGATGTGGTGGTCAGCCGTTTGGCCGAACTGAAAATTATTGACAAAAATACCCAGATTCCATTGTCAACCCACACGATTCCTTATGGTTCAAAACTTTATATAAAGAATGGCGAACCAATCAGAAAAGGAAAATTAATTTGTGAATGGGATCCGTTTAACGGGGTAATTATTACCGAGTTCGACGGAAAAGTGGAATTCGAAAACCTCATTGAAAATATCACTTACCGCGAAGAATCGGATGAACAAACCGGTTACAGCGAAAAGGTAATTATTGAAACGAGGGATAAAACAAAGAATCCCACGCTGAAGGTGATGGATAAAGACGGAACAATGATCCGTTCATATAACTTACCGGTTGGCGGGCATATTTCAGTTTCAGAGGGTCAGGAAGTGAAGTCGGGAATGGTGCTGGTTAAAATACCCAGGGCAGCCGGTAAAGCCGGTGACATTACCGGTGGTCTGCCGCGTGTAACCGAACTTTTTGAAGCCAGGAACCCCTCGAACCCGGCTGTTGTATCTGAAATTGACGGGGAGGTTTCGTTGGGTAAAATAAAACGCGGTAACCGCGAAATTATCATCACCTCAAAATTAGGGGATGTTAAAAAATACCTGGTACCCCTTTCCAAACAAATACTTGTTCAGGAAAACGATTACATCAGGGCGGGTACTTCCCTCTCCGACGGGGCAACAACCCCTTCCGACATCCTTGGTATTAAAGGGCCCACCGCCGTTCAGGAATATATCCTTAACGAGGTGCAGGACGTGTACCGTATGCAGGGGGTGAAAATCAACGATAAACACTTCGAGGTGATTATCCGCCAGATGATGCGGAAAGTGGAGATTGACGACCCGGGTGATACACGTTTCCTCGAAAAACAAATAGTTGATAAAAATGAGTTCCTTTCGGAAAACGATTGGATCTACAATAAGAAAGTAGTTATCGATCCGGGTGAAGCCGAAGGGATGAAAGCCGGCCAGATTATATCGGCACGCAGGCTGAGGGATGAAAATTCCCAGTTGCGACGTAAAGACATGAAACTGGTGGAAGCCAGGGATGCCATTGCCGCTACTTCGAGCCAGATTTTGCAGGGGATTACCCGTGCAGCGCTTCAAACACGGAGTTGGCTGTCGGCAGCATCGTTCCAGGAAACAACAAAAGTACTGAACGAAGCAGCCATTAATGGTAAAACCGATTACCTGGACGGCCTGAAAGAGAATGTGATTTGTGGGCATTTGATTCCTGCCGGTACCGGACTGAAGGAATATAAAAACCTGATTGTCGGGTCGAAAGAAGAGTACGACCGGTTGATTGATACGAAAAAGAACGCTTAAGCAAAACACCATGGATGAGAAAAAACAAAAGCAAAAACAACAACAGTTGAATATTGAATTGAGCGAGGAAGTGGCCCAGGGAATTTATTCAAACCTGGCAGTTATTACGCACTCCAGCTCAGAATTTGTAGTTGATTTTGTACGGATTATGCCGGGAATTCCCAAAGCTAACGTAAAGTCGAGGGTGATTCTTACCCCGGAACATGCCAAACGGTTGTTACATGCATTGCAGGATAACATTAAAAAGTTTGAAGCTGTTCACGGGCCTGTAAAGGATATTAAGTCCGGCCCGGATCATGGTGGGGTGCCGCCTATGACTTTTGGCGGGCCTACTGCGCAGGCATAGCAAAAAGTATATCAAAACAAAAAAGAGGGGGCTGGTTTATCGGTCCCCTCTTTTTTTTGGCATGGTCAGACCGAAATAACCACCAATTACCTATCTGGTAAATAAATGCCTTCATTCGATGCATATCTTGCAAGGAAAATACAACTTTTTCATTGTACGGCTGGTTTTCTATGCATGCGGGTTGGGTTAAGTGGATGAAACGTTGGGGATTGCGGTCTTCGACCCTGTCTGCCGATACAAACGCCCATGCTGGGCAGAAACTTTGAATATCCACTTAAAACCCAGTGTTTAATACACCATTGCAAACTGTTTACTTAGCTTGTTTTCAACTTCTTTTCGAAGGATTCAGAAACATCTTTTCCATTAGTTGACTCAAGTAATTTCAGTAATTCCGAAGTTGAATTTATATTGTTAGTAATGAGATTTCTGCAAAATTCCACAAATTTTTTATAGCCAATATTTTCTTCCAGTTCATATAATAAAACAGGTCCTTTGTTATAAAGTACTTGATGCGCAAGCCCATTGTCGTCACCCATACGGTCAAAGCCCCAAATAGGTGGTGTCTCCTCTATGGCTTCTGCTTTACGCTCAATAATATTATCAAAGACTTCCTGTCCGTGTTTTTTGCGGATAATCATAAGGGCACTGTATTCTGCAAAGCTCTCATTAATCCAGTCTTCCCAGGTGTTTACGTTGGCTTTATGCCACCATAAATGTGCAAACTCGTGGGCAAAATAATTTTCATAACGGATAATATCTTTATAGAATTTTCCACTGTCCAAACCGGACAAAACAACGCCCCCTGTTCTGGCATAGCCGCCTCCGATCTCCCGCCGGGATTCAATCAGGCAAATATCATTATTTTTATTCCCAAACCAATCATTGTATTGCCCCATCATCATGGTAATGCTTTCTGCAATATCTTGCACCATGGTGTAATCAAAACTATGATAAAATATTTTTAATTTATTTTCTCCGATTTCAGATGAGTTAACTTTAACATCTTTGGATAAACACACAACTATATCGGAGGTAGGCAAACTGTTGCTGATTTCGGTATAACCATTCTTTTTTTCCAAACTGCCTAATCCAAAAATTTCATATTGGTCAGGGGCTTCAACAAACAAGTTGTAGGTAAATGAGCTCATTTGGTTAATGCTAAAAGGAAACCATGGGTAATACAATCCCATTTCTGTCCATTGAGCCCCGATTCTGTTGGCGTA
>CAYRBS010000072.1:0-3535 GCA_964422335.1 uncultured Mariniphaga sp.
GAATCCGGTTCCATCGTTTCTTTCTGCTCGCAAGCAAAAAATACTACAAGTGCAAGGGCGGTTAAAACGCCCAGTATAATTTTCACGTTAGCTATTTTTGATGATTTCATTTTTGACATCATTTTAATTCGGTTTTTAATTAAAGAATAATTGAAATTATTGGTTAAAATCAACTGGCCGCCGGCAAACTGGTTGAGTAAAAGTTTTTTGTAATATCCACGATTTACGCCGGAGCTTAAAACTGCCTGGTCGGCCAGAAACTCGTGGTTCTCGCGAACGGCACGCCGCAGCATCCACATAAACGGGTTAAACCACTGGAAGGCAGTGAGCAGTTCAAGTATTAAAACATCCAGCGAATGCCCCTGTTTGACATGTTCCATTTCGTGTGCCACCATCCGCTCGTAACCTTCACTGTTTTGTAACGGACGGCTCACAAAAACATAGTTCATGAAAGAAAAAGGGCTGCACTCTTTTTCCAAAACTATTAGCTTAAAACGGTCGTTCTTCTGTACCGGATTTTTCAGGATGACAAATGCAATTTGTGCCACACGGAATAAAAACCTGCCGAGGAAAAATACAACGCCGGCAAGGTAAATCCAAATCAGCAAAGT
Source organism: uncultured Mariniphaga sp. (assembly GCA_964422335.1). GTDB lineage: Bacteria > Bacteroidota > Bacteroidia > Bacteroidales > Prolixibacteraceae > CAYRBS01. The sequence continues at coordinate 612 of CAYRBS010000072.1, forward strand.
GGTTGAAAGCACGGCCTGTTCAACAGTTACCGAAAAATCCTGGCCATAAACCGTTACGGCTTCCAACACATTCCGGTAGGGAGTTACCGTAATTTCAGAAAGCATTACCGGCTGCGGTTCATACACCCTGAATTTCAGAAATGGCAACACTACCGAAAAAAGAAGCGAGCCGAGCAAAAACATCCGGTTCAGCCTGAAAAACGTCTCTTTCCGCAGAAAAATAACGTAAATGACTGCCAGCAGCGAAAGGCTGATCCCTGATTCAAGGATAAAATTAACTGTGCTGTTCATTTTCTTCAGGATTTTCGTTTTCCAAATCGCGTTTCACATCTTCAGCCAGATCATCAAAGTCGGAAAGGCTCATATTGTCCTCTTTGGCAAAAAATGAAACCATCTCCTTAAACGAACCGCTGAAATAGTTGCGCATGAAATTTTTCATAAACGAGCGGGTATATTCTTCCCTGGAAACCAACGGAAAGTACTCGTGCGTTTTTCCGTAGGCATTGTGACCTACAAACCCTTTTTTCTCGAGGATACGCACAATAGTGGAAACCGTATTGTAAGCCGGTTTGGGCGCCGGCATTTCATCAATCAGGTCTTTCACAAATGCTTTTTCCTGTTTCCAGAGCAATTGCATTACTTGTTCTTCCGCTTTCGTTAATTCTTTCATCGTAACAGACAATTTGATTTGAGATACAAGAAATGAGACAACAAAAATCATACCTGAAACTAAAATTTTAGTTAAGAGTAAGGTTTTGCGGTTAATCTGTTTTTTCCTCTTTACCAAGTTTAAAACTGACTGGCAACGTGTAGCTTACCTTCACCGCTTTGTCTTCGTATTTACCCGGTTTCCAGGTTGGCAGTTCGCTTACAACCCGCAATGCTTCTTTGTCAAGCGCAGGATCAACTCCCCGTGCAATTTTTGTATCTGCAACATTACCCTGCTCATCTACAATGAAGGTAACATAAACTTTACCCTCAATACCTGCCTTTTTGGCTTCTTCGGGGTAATTTGTTTTTTCAGCAATAAATTGCTTCAGAGCATCTTCTCCACCCGGATACTCAGGCATTTGGTCAACAGCTGAGTGAATATCGCCGTTTTTTTGGTTTTCCTGCCCTGCTGCAGACATGTTTTGTGCGAACACAAAAAAGAAAATAAGAATTATCCATTTGATTTTTTTCATGACTTGAGACTTTTAAAATTCAACTTTCATTTTTCAACTTTTGTCTTGTTAATATTTTGGATATCCAATACAAAGATAAAACTAATAGTTTAGTTTTCAAACTAATTTATTAGTTATTTTAGAAAATATTTTACAATTATCTCATTGTAAAATATTTACACAACTACTTTTTTAGTTTATGAAATGATTGAGGTGAATTTTTCCTCGCAGTTATTTATACCGAAGGAGGCAATAGCAGGAACGTTGGTTACTTTCTGTCAATGACAGGTTTGGTTATTTTGTGCCATTTTGGGAATGTACCCAAAAAATTTTTATTGGGCAAAATGAATTACTTCTCCCATTTCTTTATCATTTTTTTCAGCATTTTTTCAAAATCCTCCCCATCTGCTGAAAAAACCTGGTTGTTCACCTTTTCAATATCCTCTTCTTTTGTATTGTTGTACCGAATGGGCGGAACATCGCTTCTGCAAAACAGGAAATTATCTTTAACCAGGTTGGTAGTAGCTTTATGAAAACGCAGGGGCGATTTGGCAATATTGTATATCAGGTTATTTGCCACAACCACATCTGTGGTTCCCTCGTCGAGAAACATGCCGTTGCTTTCGGCCCTGCCCGCATTTAAACTCACATGGTGAATGTGGTTGTTCACAATTTTACTTCCGGGTTGCAGGCCCAGCATATAAATACCGCCTCCATCGCTTAATTCCTGCATAATATGGTGAATGTGATTTCCATCGATTACATTGTCGCGGCAAGGGGTTGGTACGGGGCTCCACATCCAGCCAATGGAAATTCCGGTATAAGGCAGGTCAAATATTTCGTTGTTTCGGAGGGTGGTTTCCGCTGTTAGTCCGCACCAGATACCCACTGCTCCGTAAAATTGCCGGCCACATTCCGTCACCGTACAATTTTCAATGGTATTTCCCAGCGCCACTTGTTCCGGTGAATGTTTCCACCAGCTTTCGCCGTTTATTTCCCGGTCTCTCCCCTCGCCTATCATAATCCCGTTTCCCGATACATCCAACACTTCCGATCCGGAAACCGTACAATTCCGGCTACCGGTACCCAGCCACAAGCCCGAGCCCCCTAAATTCGCAAAAGAGCAATGCGTGAACGTGCAATTTTCTGCCCACTCCCCTTTTACTGCAGCCGGTACCACAGCCCAGCCACCTTCCTGCGGTCTCGGATCGATATGACAGGCCTGCACCCCACAATAACCGGTTTCGGGAGTTTCCCAGGCACTGTGTTTAAATGAAATTCCCTCAAAATGAATGTTCCGAACCGGTTGTTTTTCACTGCCAGCCAGCAGTATCAGTCCTTCAGAAAATGGAACCACCATTTCCATATTTTCCGGCCGGTCTGTTTCCGGTAATTTCACATAAATTGCTTTTTCACCGGCATCAAAAACCCACTCGTAATCCGCATCCAGAAATTCCATCGCATTTTCAAGATAATACCGTGGATTAGGTTCCCAGTGGTCGAGATTGAAAAATGCCGGATTTCTTGCCCCGATGGAATCCACCGCAGTAAGTTTATTTTCAGTAATATCTATGTCTTTCACCGGGATGCGCGAAATGGACCAGTCGTGAAGCAGCACCAACTCAAGGTTTTCCATCTTTTCAGGAACCGGAAATTCTCCTTCGTTAAAAAAGAAATGGGTTCGCCGGTCGTCTCCTGCTTTTTTCACACGCAGGTAACCTTTGTTTGGATACCGGGCACGAACAGCCCGCTGACCGTTGA
>CAYRBS010000072.1:3635-7203 GCA_964422335.1 uncultured Mariniphaga sp.
AGAAAAAGGTTTTTCGCGCGTTCCGGGATGGGCATCATTTCCCCGGGGAGAAATATAAAAATCAGCTGAATAGGCTGAAAGGCTTTGAAATCCGGTAATCAGACAGATAGTCAGGAATTTTGTAAAAATGGTAGTATTCATTTGGTTGCGGCTTTAGTTTGTAAACAATTTTATCTCCACCGGAAGTTTTTTTACCAATTCGATTTTTTCGGGAGTAACTTTTGCCTGTATAACGATCACCTCCACACCGGCCGAAACCGCTTCTTTCAGAAAGGAAGCATAGTCCGGATCGATTTGGGCGGCAGGGGCAAAAATTTCCACATCGGACCGCTGAACAATGTACAGCATTACCGCCCGCATCCCCTGTTTTTTAACTTCCATCAATGCTTTCAGGTGCTTTTGTCCACGGGTCGTAACGGCATCGGGAAACAACGCGTACTTTCCTTCTTTAAGGGTTACATTTTTCACCTCCACAAAACATTTTTCGTTGTGGTTTTCTGCGAAGACATCAAAACGCGAGTCGCCAAACTTCACTTCGCGCTTTACCGTGCTGTAATTATTCAATTCAGGTATGTCCCCGTTAACAATGGCCTCAAATGCCAGTTTGTTGGGGTTGCCGGTGTTAATTCCCACCCAGTCGCCGTTAATTTTTATCATTTCCCAGGTAAACCGGGTTTTTCGTTTCGGGTCATCCACCGGGGAGAGGAAAACTTCCGCACCGTTCTCGAGACAACTTTTCATGGACCCCGAATTGGTACAGTGGGCAGTTACCTCCTTACCATCATCTGTTTTTACATCGGCTAAAAAACGTTTATAACGCTTCACCAAAGTTCCGTGAATAAGTTTTTGTTTAAAGTTCATTCGTTAAATGTTTGAATACCGGTAATTTAAATGCTAATACTGAGGTCAGAAACTGCATTAAAAAACCGGAGCGAACAACTATTATTTAAAGAGCTTCCTGAGTCCTTCGCCTATCTTGTTTACTGAATTTTCCAGATCATCTTTTGTCGATTTTTTCACTTCCTCCGTTATTTTTTTACGGGCGTTTTCCAAATCAATTTTCACTTCCGGATCCCCAACCGGACCGGTTAAAAGCACAGATGCCGGAATCACCTGGATGCGCTCCTGTCCGGGTAAAATTTTCAGTATGTTTTCAATATCAGCTCCAAAGGCTCCCCTTTCCACATTGAAATCAAGCCGCATATCCAGCAAATTTTGGGTGTTCAGATTTCCGGTGATGGTTGTCTCTTGTCCGGCCACCTTGGTTGTAAACGGTTTAAGAATAATACTCCCGTCCACAATTTCCACATTCGCGCTAAAATCGGCAACCGTCACGTTATTCAGGCTTTCCGGTTTTAGCAGCCCTTTCAACTGGCTAAACAAAGGCGATTCAATAATCCGGAGGTTTTGGGTACTGAACTGTCCGCTTCCGTCAATTGACGGAGCTAAAAGTTTAAACCCGGGTCCCAACTGCCCGTTCACATTCAGGCTGGTGCTGAATTTTCCTTCGCTTTGGCGGGCAATGGGCATCATTTTCCGGACGCTGGCAAGGGTCTGAAAAGCCTTGGGAATATCTATCCTTACTACATCGAACCCAAAATCGAACAGCGGCTGGTTTTCCGGGGTATTTTCATACGAACCGGTCAAATTCATTTCGCCGTCGAACATGCGCATATTCAGGCCGTCGAGTACAAGTTTTCCGTTTTGAGCGGTAATTAAACCGTTAACATCGGTTATGGGCAATTGTTGAAAAATAACCTGCCGGATATCTGACTGGAAAGTAAAGTCGATGTTTTCCGGAACATCAAAAACAAGGGTTTCCGCTTCTTCATTTTCATCGGTAGAATCGGCCCGGGATTTTTCGGCTGAAGGTTCTTCTGCAATTTGTAAACGCAGCAGCTCATCGACATTAACCAAAGGGGATGACAGCCGGAGGTTTCCGGCAAGCGTACCGTCCTTCAGTACATAATTCAGGTAATTGGTAACGCTACCTGAAAAATTGAAATCGCTTTGCCCCACTTTCATATTCAACCCACTAAGGTTCACAGCCCGCGGCGAAAAATCGAGGTTCCCGCCGGGAATAATAATTTGTTGGGTGAGAGCAGGAGAATCGTAAATAAAATTGGAAAGCAACACCGCACCGTCCGCCTGTATTTTTTCATACTCTTCGTTTTCAATGGCTGAATAATTTCCTTTTACCATAAGATCAGCATCTATACTCCCTGATAAATTCACACTGTCGAGTGGAAGGGCATCTTTTAATTCACTGAAATTCACATTCCCCACAAAAGCCCCGTCAAAATAGGGATCGGACACCAGGTTCCGCAACTCCAGGGTAAGATCCACCGGACTGTTTTTCACTTCGGCATGTGCTTTTTTGATGGAGACTTCGGTTAAATCGAGCACTCCCTGGGGTTTTACAATGGACATATCGGCCGAAATATTTTTGATCTCTTCAGGCATATCGGCATAATGCACATTGCCGCCAGCAACATCCATTTTCAGGTTAAAAGCCGGGTATTCTTCTCCCACGTAAAAACCGTTAACTGTTCCCGAAATAGTTGCTGTTCCACGGGTTTCAATATCTTCCAGGTACTTTTCGTAATCAGGCGGAACAAGCGCCAGGAAGTTGTCAAACCCCGACTCTTTGGTTTTCAGTTGCAAATCAAAAAACATGCTGTCGTTGGGCATTTGGATCAATCCCAGCACTTCCAGCGGAAGGCGGTTCACCAGCAACTCATTTTCCTGAATTTCGATGTCCATTTTATCGTAATCCATATCCAGCAAGGTGCGGGTTTCTATGGAAACATTTGAAATGTAATCTGCCCCATCGTACCGGAGCGATAACCTCTCCGATTTCCCCTCGGCAAGCAGCTCGGCCGATGTGCCGTACATTTTTCCGGAAATCCCGATATCCAGGTTCTCCAAACGAAGTAACATATTCAGGTCGCGGTCATCATAAACAATGCCGGCATCCGATATTTCTATTTTTTCAAGCTGAAGATTCAGGCCTTCATCCGCAGTTGATTCTCCCACTTCTTCTGTTTCCATCACAAGGTCCCAGTTCACATTTCCGGTTTCACCCACCACCAGGTTTAGGCTGGGACTTGTCAGTATAATTTCCTCGATACCCATGTTTTCCCTGTTAAATAGCTGGCTCAGGGCCATTTTCGTCCTTACAGAAGGAGCCGCAAAAAGTGTATCGGTCTGAAACTCCCCTTTGCCGGTTACCAGCACCTCGGTAAGTTCGAGCGTAAATTTTGGAAAATTGCGCAGCAGCGACAGTTTAAGATCGGCAAACTCAACCTCTGCATTTACATTTTTATTGATGGTGGTTTTGGTTTTTTCCAGTAGTGTTTGTTTGAAAAACAAAGGGATGGCAGCCAGTGAAACCACCAGTAAAGCCACTACTATTGCGATGATAATAAGTATTTTTTTCATACGATTTTTCTTTCATTATTAATAAACGCTGACAGGTCTGCAAGACACTGGCCAGGTTTAATTTCCGGTTTCAAAATTAAAGAAAACCGGATGAATTTGGTGGAGATAAGTGTTAAAGTGTGATAAT
>CAYRBS010000072.1:7303-10155 GCA_964422335.1 uncultured Mariniphaga sp.
ACCTGCGTAATAATTGCAGCGCTGTTTGGCTCGAGCGAATGATATTCCGTTCGCGGTTGTCGCCGAATACAAATTTTTCAGCAACGGTTTTGTCCGGACCGGCAACTGCAATCCAAACCGTTCCCACTGGTTTTTCTTCGGTTCCGCCGGTGGGGCCGGCAATGCCTGAAGTTGCTATGGCAAAATCGGCATTCAGCTTGTTGCGGGCGCCTTCTGCCATTTCGCGCACCACCTGTTCGCTCACCGCTCCGCGTTTTTCCAGCAAATCCGTGGAAACGCCCAGCAGGTTCTGTTTTATTTCGTTGGAATAGGCTGTAATCCCTCCTTTGTACCAGTTTGAACTCCCGGAAACTGAAGTAATTAAATGTGAAATATAACCACCGGTACAACTTTCGGCTACCGCCAGAGTTTGTCCGTTTTCCAGTAAAATCCGGCCAATCACTTCGGCCAGTGTTTCGTTATCGTAACCAAAAATATGGTCGGGAATGAGTTGCTTCAGACGTTCGATTTCAGCCTGAACCTGTTGCTGTAATTCATTTACATCGGTTCCCATGGCCGACAAACGCAACCGCACCGACATGGGATTGGGCAGATAGGCCAGTTTGATATTTTTAGGCAACGAAGTTTCCCAGTTTTCAATGCGTTCGGCCAGCATCGATTCCGGCAATCCTTGTGTTTGAACGGTTTTGTGAAAAATGGCTTTTGTTTTTCCGTTGTTTTGTAAACGGGGCAGAATTTCACTTTCCACCAAATACCTCATTTCGAACGGAACGCCCGGTAACGAAACAAATAGGGTATCATTTTTTTCGAACCACATTCCCGGCGCCGTGCCCGCTTTGTTAGGCAAAACTGTGCAAGTCTCCGGAACCAGTGCCTGGTCGCGGTTGAGCTGGTTCAAATCGATGTTCCGGTTTTTAAACCGTTGTTTAATGTGCTCAAAAGTGGGTTCATGAACAACCAGCCGGGTATTGAAATATTCACAAAGCGCGTGTTTGGTAATATCGTCTTTGGTAGGGCCGAGTCCGCCGGTCAGAATTACCAAATCCACCTTTTTTTCTGCCTTTTTCAATGCTTCTTTAATATGCTCGGTATCGTCGTGAACCGAGGTAATCTGGTAGATTTCAATACCACTTAAGTTAAACTGTTCGGCAATCCAGGCCGAGTTGGAATCTACAATCTGCCCGATAAGAATTTCATCGCCAATGGTTATAATTTCTGCTTTCATTTTTAAAATTTCTGTAAATCTTTCTTCAGGAGTGTGTGAATTCAAGGGTAATAACTCAGTTTAATAAAAATTAACCTTCCATTAAATTAATTAATTCTTCGATGTATGATTGTGCAATTTCAATCATAGGTTTGACATCTTCCTCGGTTAAGTTAAAAAGATCATCATAATCTCCGGTTTGCCTGAGTTCATATAATTTTGAATAGAATTTACCTGAATTTTTCGTAACCAGGCCCTTTTTAATGAAATGCATGCCAAAAAGATGTATTATTCCCCGGTGGGTTTGGGCGGCATACTTATTTTTGATAAGGAGTGCACTTGTCACATAATAGCATGCGTAATACAATCTACTTGCAACTGCATTCCAATACCCCAAAGTGGCGATGCCTTTGGCCTCTTCCAATGTTTCTTTTCCTTTCTGTATCCGAAATGAAACGATGGCTTCTCTTTCATCGTCAGATAAATTCATAGGGTGACTGCCTCTTTTTCAACGTTTTTATAAAATGAAGTAAAACTTCGTTTCTGCCATTCTTCTTTTGTATAAAGTTTTAAAGAAAATAGCTCATCTGTTTGCCAGCCCAACTCGTAAATGGGATATGAAATTAATTCATAATCTTCCGGTTCAATTTTTCGTTTATCCAATATTACCAGAATATCCCAGTCTGAATCAGGTTTTGAATCGCCTCTGGCACGGGAACCGTAAAGCAATACCCTTGCATCCGGAACAACTGTTTTTAGAATGCTTTTAATTTTTTTTAAAATATATTTTTTATCTCTTTTCACCTTTTCATTATTATCTATATTTCAAAGATATAAAAATTCGTAAACGCCCAACTGTTCATTGTTGTCTTATTCGGTGAATGAACGATATACTTTAAAAATCCTTTCATTGGGAGGATTTGCTCTGTTTCAAATTACAGAATAATGGTAATGGGTAAAGCATTTATTTTTCAAACTTTTTCAAATGTTTCAATCGCTGTAACAGCGGAGGATGTGAATAGTTGAAAAAAACATATTTCGGATGCGGGGTCAGGTTACTCAGGTTTTTTTGTGAAAGTTTTTTCAGTGCTGAAGCCAGTGGTTCTGGTTTAAAATGCTGCGCTGCAAATGCATCGGCCTGGTATTCATTTTTCCGGGAAAGCTGATTCATAAAAATGCCCAGCACAAACGAAACGGGCGAATACAAAATTCCGAAGGCCACCAGCCCGATATGAAAGTTGGGTTCTTCCACTCCCAGGGCTTTGCTCAGTTGTGGGTTGTCAATTAACAGGGAAAAAATAAACAGCACAATTCCGGTTTGCACCAGCGATATGAGCAGTCCCTGTGTTACATGTTTCTTTTTGTAATGGCCGATTTCGTGTGCCAGTACCGCCACAATTTCATCGGTTTCCATCTCTTCAATGAGCGTATCGTACAGCACAATACGCTTTTTTTTGCCCAGCCCCGTGAAATAGGCATTGGCTTTGGTGGACCGCTTGGAACCGTTAATCACATAAATATTATCGAGTCTGAATCCCACCTTTTCAGCAAATTTCTGAATGGCGGTGCGCAGCTCCCCCTCCTCCAGCGGAGTTTGTTTGTTGAAAAGCGGCACAATGAGATTGGAGTAAAACATGGCCATAAAAAT
>CAYRBS010000073.1:0-10137 GCA_964422335.1 uncultured Mariniphaga sp.
TATGAAAAAGAAATTAAATTTCGAGTTTCGCATTGCAATTACTTACCTCATTTTTGGCGTTTGCTGGATTATTCTTACCGATATTTTTCTTGACTATTTTGTAGAAAATTCGCTAAAGTGGACACAGGTTCAGTCCACCAAAGGAATTGTATTTGTGCTTTTCAGTACTATTATTATCTATTTTTTATCCAGGCGTTACTCAAAGCAACAGCTTTTTATAAAGAAACACCTTCTGGAATCAAAAGTAAAAGCAGAAGAGAGTGATCGGCTTAAATCAAACTTCCTGGCCAATATGAGCCATGAAATTCGTACCCCCATGAACGGAATCCTCGGGTTTGTGAGGCTATTGGAAGAATCAAATTTGGATGAAGATCAGTTTGACAACTACCTTGGATTTGTAAAAAAAAGCAGTGACAGGCTGCTGGATACGATAAACGATATCATTGAAATTTCGAAGATTGAATCGGAACAGGTGGTTTTGAACATCACCGAAGTGGATGTGAATGAATCGGTAAATTTTCTGTATGGTTTTTTTAAGCCTGATGCAGAACGGAAGGGATTAACTTTTGTCCTCAATAACAGCCTGTCAGGAGAGAAAATGGTTATCCGCACCGATAAAAACAAACTGGAATCGATCCTGACGAATTTTATCAAAAATGCCATTAAATTCACCCACCAGGGAACCATCGAATTTGGCTGCAACAAAGACAACGGGCAGCTTCTGTTTTATGTGAAAGATAGCGGGATTGGCATTCCAAAAGGACGGCAGGAAGTCATTTTCGAACGTTTTATCCAGTCGGATTTAACGGTAACCAAACCTTACGAGGGTTCAGGGTTGGGGCTGGCCATTGCCAAAGCTTATGCAACCATGCTTAACGGGGAGATTGGGGTCGATTCCGCAGAAGGAAAAGGGAGTACTTTCTGGTTTTCGATGAAAAATGGTTCTTCCGCACCGGATTAATTAATCCTTCCCCCTGAAAAGGTGGAAAAACCCATGGGCCTTTCGGGACTTGTCGTCGCGGCCCCTGCCTTCCACAATGTAGTAATATACGCCCGGACTGGCATAGCGTCCGCCCAGCCTGCCATCCCAAACAGTTTCTGTGTAGGTATCTTCAAAACCGCGTATGTCGCTGTTTTCCCAAAAATGAATCCGTTTTCCCCAGCGGTTGAAAATCTGGATTTTGATATTTTTCATCGACCAGAATTTCACCACAAACAAATCGTTGGTGCCGTCGCCGTTGGGCGTGAAAACATTGGGTACCGCAACAAATGATGTATCCACAACAATCATATCTTCAATATAGGCTGTATCCACACATGTGTGGTATTCCGACACATTTTTTGCAATTAGTTTTACGTTGTAGGTGCCTGAATTTTCGTACGTATAAACCGGATTTTCGTCGTAGGCCACAATCATAATACTGTCGATAGGTTGCTGGGTGTTGGCAGCTTCCTGTTTTATATCGTCCAGGTCGCGGAATAAATGCCATTCGTACTGGTTGGGATTGGCATTTTCCGATTCGTTGGTAAAGTTAACTGTCAGCGGTGCTTCCCCTTGCTGCTGATCGACTGAAAATGCTGCCTGTACAATTATCGATTCGTAGGTTACATTTGTTGTGGTTTCGCATCCAAACCGGTCATACACTCGTAATGTGTAATCGGTGTCGGAGGTGGGGGGATCGTAAACCTGCGTGTTTATTTCACTTGAAAAAGGAGATGTTTCTTCCTGCCATTCTACCCTGATATCTTTTATAACCTCCAGTTCGGTGTTGTTTTCCAAATCGTAATAAACCAGCGGGGCAGTTTCAAAATCCCCGGCCAGGCTGAAAGATTCGCAGGTGGAAAGGGAATCGGGGACGCTGGCTGTGGCTGTTATCCAGTTGTTGAAAACCCAGGCCCGGTAAACTTCCGTGGTTTCGCCCTGGGTAATGGTAACCCGGTAACCCCCGCTTTCCAGCGATGAAATGGTCGATTCCGGGGCGTCGGTACTTTCTGAAGAATAAAGTTCAAACGAGGCTGATCCGCTGTTGTATTGTTCCCATTCGAATGTTTTGGTGCCTTCCAGCGAGGTTTGCGCTTGCAATGCTCCGGCGGCAGTTTCCTCACTTTCGGTGCAGAAAATGAAAATATCATCGGTTTCCTGGAATGCCGGGTAATCTGTTTGGGTGGCATCTGACGATCCCGGGGCTGTTAGCTGTGCCCGGGCAGGCGACAGGTTCAAAAAAAACAAGGTAAATACAAATAAAATTAAGTTGCCTGTATTCTTCATAAAATTCCACGATTCTTTGAGCTACAATATTAACGTATAATTTTTATTTAATTGTTTCTGCGGCCACAAAAATCGGTATTTGGAGAGATAAAATCAACACGATTTGAAGTTGTTGAAAAATGAAAGGGTAAAAAACAGGGATTACGTAAAACAACTTCTATTTTTGTTACTTTATTCTGAAACAAATTTTGAATGGTTTTCGATTATCTGAAAGATTTAAATAAAGTACAGCAGGAGGCAGTGGTCTCAACTGAAGGGCCTGCATTGATAATAGCCGGTGCGGGTTCCGGAAAGACCCGCGTGTTAACTTACCGCATTGCCCATTTGCTGAAGCAGGGAGCGCGGCCTTCCACCATTTTGGCGCTTACCTTTACCAACAAGGCAGCCCGCGAAATGAAAGAACGGATTGCCCCGCTGGTTGGCGAAAAGGCAGCCCGCTACCTGTGGATGGGGACTTTCCACTCCATTTTTTCGCGTATCCTTCGCCACGAGCACGAAACAATCGGGTTTCCTTCCAATTTTACCATTTTTGATGCAGCCGACAGTAAAAATTTGCTGAAAGCCATCATCAAAAGTTTTCAACTCGATGATAAAATGTATAAACCCGCGAGGGTTGCCGCAAGGATATCAATGGCCAAAAATAATTTGATTACCCCGCAGGCTTATGCCCAGAGTGATGAAATCAGGCAGGCCGATAGAAGTATGCGCATGCCGGCGGTTTTCGAAATTTACAAAGAATATGCAAAACGTTGCCGGCTTTCGGGCGCCATGGATTTCGATGATTTACTGCTGAAAACCAACCTGCTTTTCCGCGACCATCCTGAAATTCTGGAAAAATACCGGCAGCGGTTCGATTATGTGCTGGTGGATGAGTATCAGGATACCAATTACGCCCAGTATCTGATAGTTAAGAAACTGGTGCCGCCGGATTCCGGACATCAAAATATTTGCGTTGTGGGCGACGATGCACAAAGTATCTATTCCTTTCGCGGCGCCCGGATCGAAAATATTCTCAGTTTCCAGTCCGATTACCCCGGGCACAAAATTTTTAAGCTGGAGCAAAATTACCGGTCCACCCAAACCATTGTAAATGCCGCCAACAGTATTATTGCCAAAAACAGGAGGCAAATTCCCAAAACCGTTTTTTCTGAAAAAGATCACGGGAAATCCATTAAAGTAATTTCGGCATTAACCGACAACGAAGAAGGGTTCCTGGTAGCTCAGGAAATTGCAGAAACCCAGTTGCGCGACCATTACAAGAACCGGGATTACGCCATTTTGTACCGCACCAATGCCCAGTCGAGGATTTTTGAGGAAGCGCTGCGAAAACGGAATATACCCTATAAAATTTATGGCGGCCTCAGTTTTTATCAGCGTAAAGAAATCAAGGATTTGCTGGCTTATTTCCGGTTGATTATCAATCCATGGGATAACGAGGCGTTGAAGCGGATTATCAACTATCCGGCAAGGGGAATCGGTCAAACCACGCTCGCTAAACTGGAAACCGCTGCTGTAAATGCTGAAACTTCTATATGGAAAATTATTACCGGACTGCCGGCAAACAATCCGGCCAATCTGAACAAGGGGACTGTTTCAAAGATTCTGCATTTTGCAGCCCTTATCCGGGAATTTGCTAAAATTGCAGCCGAAAACGATGCATGGGATGCCGCCAAAGCCATTGCTGTAAAAACGGAAATTTTAAAAGAACTGCACAACGATAAATCGACCGAGGGATTGAGCCGTTATGAAAATATCCAGGAATTGCTGAACGGTATCCAGGAATTCAGCATAAATGCCCTGGAGGAAGGCCGGCCCAGTAAACTGGAGAACTTCCTGGAAGATGTGGCACTGCTTACCGATCAAGACACCGAAAAGGATGAGGACCGCGACAAGGTGACGCTGATGACGGTCCATTCGGCCAAAGGCCTGGAGTTTAAAAATGTGTTTGTGGTAGGATTGGAAGATAACCTGTTCCCATCGGCACAGGCAGGGGAAAAGAAAACGCCCGAAGCTATGGAGGAGGAGCGCAGATTGTTTTATGTGGCCCTCACGCGTGCCATGGAAAATGCCTGGTTCAGCCATGCCAACCAGCGTTACCGGTGGGGGAAACTTGAATTTGGTTCGCCCAGCCGCTTTCTGCTCGAAATGGATGAAAAATTCCTGGATGAGGGGGAACCCAACAGCCGCATGTCATCCCCGGCCAGTCAAAACCATGTTTCTCAGGGGTATCGTGCCCGCACGGCGGAACGCAGGCCACAGGGATCGCCTGTTCAAAAACCATGGCGGAAAGACATGTTTTCACGGAGGCTTGAAAATCAAAATGCAACAGCCGGTAAGGATGTTGAATTCTCCGGAGACGACCCCGGAAAAATTATGCAGGGAATGATGGTGGAACACCAGCGTTTTGGAACAGGAAAAGTGATAAAAATTGAGGGAATTCCCCCCAATAAAAAAGCCACGGTGTTTTTTCAGAATGCCGGACAGAAACAATTACTCCTTAAATTCGCGAAACTGAAAATCAAAGGTTAAGGCTTCCCGAAAACAAAAAATGAAAAATTGCGTATTGCAAAGAAATCATTAGTTTTGCAAGTGGTTATTTATAAAGTACCCTCATTTTTACTGTAATATAAATAGTTGTAAATAATTAATTCATTACATGGACTACAATACAAGAAGGAAAAAGCTCCCGATGCCTGAATATGGCAGAAATATTCAGAATATGGTGGATCATCTGCTAACAATTGAAGACAGGGATAAAAGAAACCGGTCAGCCCAAACAGTTATCGACGTTATGGGCAATTTATACCCTTATTTGCGCGATGTGGCCGAATTTAAGCACAAGCTGTGGGATCATCTGGCAATTATGACCGACTTTAAACTCGACATCGATTACCCGTATGAACCTCCTTCGCCTGACATTCTTACCGAAAAACCCAACATGGTTGAGTACCCTCAGCATAATAAAAAATACCGTCATTACGGGCTGATTACCCAAAAAATGATTGAAGCCGCGGTTGAAATGGAAGGGGAGGAGCAGCGCATCATCATTGAGCAAATGGCCAACCAGATGAAAAAGCTCTACATTACATGGAACAAGGATTCAGTGGATGATGAGATTATTTTTAAGGACATCGAGGAACTCTCCGGAAACCGGTTAAAAGTACCAAGGGATATAAAGTTGGTGGATGTGAGTGTTAAGCCGGCTTTTACAAAAAAGAAAAAGAAAAAACGATAATTTTAACAACTTCCAATGGCATCATTCCTTGTTGAAGGCGGTACTATTCTATCAGGGTCTATTGAACCTCAGGGTGCCAAAAACGAAGCCCTCCAGATTTTATGTGCAACCCTCTTAACCGATGAGGAGATTACGGTTACGAATGTCCCGGAAATAACGGATGTGCTAAAGCTGATTGAAATTCTTGAAGGCCTTGGGGTTAACGTTGAACGTATCCGGAAAGGCACTTACCGTTTTAATGCATCCGGAATTGATATCGACTACCTGAAAACAGATGATTATGCCCGGCAGGCAGCCAGTCTTCGTGGTTCGGTTATGATTATCGGGCCGTTGCTTGCCCGTTTCGGACAGGGGTTTATTCCTCAGCCCGGAGGAGATAAAATTGGCAGGCGGCGCATCGATACCCATTTTGCCGGTTTGCAGAAACTGGGGGCAACTTTCCTTTTCGATAAAGAAAATCAGTGGTATTCGGTTTCTGCCCACAAGCTAAAAGGGGCATACATGCTTCTCGATGAGGCATCGGTTACCGGAACCGCCAACATTTTAATGGCAGCTGTTTTGGCCAGCGGAGTTACCACCATTTATAACGCGGCTTGCGAACCTTACATTCAGCAACTTTGTAAAATGCTCGTTTCCATGGGGGCGACTATCTCGGGTATCGGTTCCAATCTGCTTACCATTGAAGGAACAGATTCCCTGAAGGGCTGTTCGCACCAGATTCTGCCCGATATGATTGAAGTCGGCAGTTTTATTGGCCTGGCAGCAATGACTGGTTCTGAAATTACCATAAAAAACGTGGGGATTGAACACCTTGGAATCATCCCCGCCTCTTTTCGCAGGCTCGGAATTAACGTGGAACCGCAGAACGACGACCTGGTGGTAAAAGATACCGGGCACTATGAAATTGAAAATTATATCGATGGTTCTATTATGAACATCTCCGATGCTCCGTGGCCGGGGCTTACCCCCGATTTACTCAGTGTATTCCTCGTTGTGGCAACGCAGGCTAAAGGAAGCGTGTTGATCCATCAGAAAATGTTCGAAAGCCGGCTCTTTTTTGTTGATAAGCTGATTGATATGGGGGCCCAGATTATTTTATGCGATCCGCACCGGGCCACTGTGATTGGCCTTAATAAGGAACACAGCCTCCGGGGAAAAAAAATAACAACTCCCGATATCCGGGCCGGAATTGCACTTCTTATTGCCGCTTTATCGGCCAGCGGAAAAAGCACTATCGATAACATCGAACAAATCGACCGGGGTTACGAAAATATCGACGGCAGGTTAAATCGCCTCGGTGCAAGAATAACCCGGATTTAAACCTTCAAAGTATAGCAGTGTTATTGTGTTGATTTTTATTTTAATTTTAACCGGTTAATAATTTAAACAGGTAGTTTATTATGAAGAAATTATTCGTGCTTTTAGCATTTGTAATCCTGGGAACAGGTATAGCTTTTTCTCAGCCCAAAACAGGGATTAATGTGGGGAACAAAGCACCCGAGTTAATTGGAGAAGATGTTGACGGTGAAACGTTGAAACTTTCAGATACAAGGGGACAGCTTGTTTTGATCGATTTCTGGGCAGCGTGGTGCGGGCCCTGTCGCAGGGAAAATCCTAACATCGTACGCACTTACCGGGAATTTAAAAACAAGCGATTCGAAAATGGCAATGGTTTTACGGTTTTCAGTGTGTCGCTCGATCGTACCGATGGTGCCTGGAAAAAAGGTATCGCCGATGATCAGCTCGAATGGCCCTATCACATAAGCGACCTGAAAGGCTGGTATTCCAAACATGCCGCCATTTACGGGGTGCGTTCCATTCCATCCAATTTTTTGATTGATGGCGATGGCATAATTGTAGCCAAACAATTAAAGGGACCTGCCCTGGCAGAAACCCTTGAAGAGTTGGCGAAATAAACCCGGATTCTCCCGTTTTCACCTAACTTATTGGCACAAACTGGCATCCCAACATTTGTTTTGGGTGTCAATTTGTCTTTTATAAATGCATGGCAGATTTTTTGATAATCAAGTTGCGAATAAAACAGAGCAAAAATGGCAGAAGAGAAAATGAATAAAAATAACGGAAAAGAGAAAGACGAAACCGTAAAAGAAACTACTGAGACACAGTCTCCTGACAATGGCAATGGAAAAGCTGATCATGTGGAAACAGGAGACAAAAAAGAAGATAAAAAGAAGAGAGGGAAAAAAGATAAAAAAGAAACAAAAATAGCAGAGTTGGAGCAAAAACTGCAGGAATTGTCAGATAAGCACCTGCGGTTGCAGGCCGAGTTCGATAATTTCCGAAGAAGGACAGTTAAAGAGAAAGCTGAACTTATACGATCGGGAGGCGAATCGGTACTGGTTAGTATTCTGCCTGTGATTGACGATTTTGAGCGGGCAATCGGTTCGATGACTGAAATTCCTGACGACGATGCTGCAAAGGAAGGAATATTGTTGATTTACAGTAAATTCAAGGAGTTTCTTCAGCAGAATAATGTAAAAGAAATTGAAGCTTTGCACCAGGAATTCGATGTAGATCATCACGAAGCACTGACAAAAATTCCTGCTCCGGAAGAGGAACTGAAAGGAAAAGTTGTGGACGTTATTCAAAAGGGTTATACATTGAACGATAAAGTTATCCGCTTTGCCAAGGTAGTAGTGGGAGAATAAAATTCAGACAGGAAAAAATGGCAAAAAGAGATTATTACGAAGTACTGGGAGTAAGTAAAGAAGCCTCAGCAGAAGTGATAAAAAAGGCCTACCGGAAAAAGGCCCTTCAATATCACCCCGATAAAAATCCGGGGGACAAGGAATCTGAAAATAAGTTCAGGGAAGCTGCAGAGGCATATGAAGTGTTGCGCGATCCCAATAAAAAACAACGTTACGATCAGTTCGGCCATGCAGGCTTGGGTGGAGCTGGCGGCGGAGGCGACTTCGGAGGGTTCTCCGATATCGAAGATATTTTTTCAACCTTTGGCGACATTTTTGGCGGCCATTTTGGCGGTTTTGGTGGTTTTGGCGGCGGACGCACCCAGGGTGGCGGCGGACGCCGGGTAGCCCGGGGTTCCGACCTGAGGGTGAAAGTGAAGCTTACACTCAAAGAAGTGGCGAATGGCACCGAGAAAAAAATCAAGGTGAAAAAATACGTTCAGTGCGAGCACTGCAGCGGTACCGGCGCCAAAGATGCTTCAGCTTATTCCAACTGCTCTACCTGCCGCGGTTCGGGCCGTGTAACACGCGTTACCAATACATTGCTCGGACAGATGCAAACAGCATCTACCTGCCCCACATGTCATGGCGAGGGTAAAATTATTACCGACAAGTGTAACCATTGTGCCGGAGAAGGTGTGATACGCTCCGAAGAAGTTATCCCAATAAAAATACCTGCCGGGGTAGGCGAGGGGATGCAAATGAATGTTTCCGGAAAAGGAAATGCTGCCCGCCGGGGAGGTATTAATGGCGATTTACTGATAGTAATTACCGAAGAAGATCACCCCGAACTGGTGCGCGATGGAAACAACCTCATTTACAACTTGTTTTTGTCGTTCCCGGAAATCACCCTTGGAACCACTGCTGAAATTCCTACGGTTGAGAGCAAGGTAAAAGTGAAAATTGAACCGGGTACCCAGCCCGAAAAAATCCTGCGTTTACGCGGAAAAGGCCTTCCCGATGTGAATGGGTACGGAAAAGGCGATCTGCTGGTCCGCATTCATGTCTGGATTCCGAAAAAGCTCAATCCCGAGGAAAAGAAAATGCTTGAAAAATTGATGGATTCCCCTGGTTTTCAGGGAGGCCCTTCTTCTTCTGAAAGAAGCTTTTTCGAAAAAATGAAAGATATATTTTAACCCGAAGAATTCCTTTCTGTGGATGATATAGCCAGAATGTACCGTTTCCTTGAGAAGGATTTACTGGAAGAAATCAGGGAAAAAGGGGTGCGGAAAATTTTTAGCGCCAATGAACCGCTCATTCGCGAAGGACAATTTATTTCCAGTTTTCCGCTGGTTATCAAGGGGTTGATTCGAATCTCGCGTAACAATGAAGATGGAAATGAATTGTTGCTCTATTACCTGAAAGAAAATGAAGTTTGCGCCATGTCGCTTACCTGTTGTATGGCCAACCTGAAAAGTGATGTGATGGCGGTGGCCGAAATGGAAACCGAAGCAATCATGCTTCCGGTGGCTTTGCTGGATAAGTGGATGTGCGAATACCCTTCGTGGCGGCAATTTGTAATGCAAACCTTTCAGTCGCGTTTTCGCGAGATGATTGATACCATCGATTCCATAGCTTTTTTGAAACTCGATGAACGACTCATCAAATATTTTACCGGAAGGTACCGTAAATCGGGCATCCCCAGCTTTTCGGGAACACACCAGGAGCTTGCGCTTCAGTTAAATACATCGCGCGAAGTAATTTCACGGTTGCTGAAAAAGCTTGAAAAAGACGGTAAAATCGAATTGTCACGAAATTTTATAGATTTTTCCGGGCTTGTGTGACTTACATTACAGACAGGTGCTAATCTTTCCCCTTTCTTTGTACCGAACAATCAAGTTAAAGAGTTCATAACTATTGCTTCAGAATTTTTTGGGTTATAAAATCGGTTAGTAGTTGAAGGTTGTTAAGCCGGGTTCAGTTGA
>CAYRBS010000074.1:0-10070 GCA_964422335.1 uncultured Mariniphaga sp.
ATGAAAGATATAAAACGTTACTTTTTGTTGAATGCAAGCCCAAAAGATGTTTATAACGCCCTCACCAACCAGAATATGCTGGAGATATGGACCGGCGAGGATGCGGTGATGGAACCGGTGCCGGGAACTGAATTTTCTCTTTGGAACGGGAGTATTACCGGTATAAACATTGAATTTGAGGAAAACAAAAAAATTGTGCAGCAATGGTTTTTCGGTGACGAGGGGGAGCCTTCTGTGGTAACCATTTTATTACATCCCGATAAAAAAGGAACCAGTGTGGAACTGCGGCACACCAATATTCCCGACGAGGCCTTTGAAAATATTTCTGAGGGTTGGGAGGAGGACTTTTTTGGTGCGCTAAACGAGGTGTTTATCTGATAAGGAAACCGCAGCCGGAAATTACCGGTTTCGCTTGAATGCATTTTTCGCTCCGTTTATTCCGGGGCTTCAATCCTTCCGTAATAGGAAATGGCCTGCCGGTTTGTGCTGGTAACGCTTAGCGTGGCATATCCCATGGCTGATATGTGAAAGGTATAACTGAGGTAGTCCATTTTATTTTTAACCTCCAGTTTTACCAGGTACCCTTTTTCATTTTCTTCCAGTTCGTATTCTTCTAAAGGCTGTGTAAAGTCAAACCCGGCATCGCGTCCCCCGTAATCAACCCGGTAAGCCACGCCGTAAAAGGGCAGGTATGAAATGAGTGTATCTCCTTTTATTTCGGCATCGAAAGAATAGTTTAGATGAATGTTTCCGCCACCCATCGGCATGGCGTGTGTGGGACGAAATACAAAAGTCTTTTCGTGGAGCAGTTCCTTTACTTCTTCCGTTCTTTTTTCCTGCTTTTCTTCACGGCGCTCTTTCCTGCTTTTTTCCGGTTCCTGTGCATTCAAATAAGATAAAAATGCGATCAGAAAAAAGACGGATAAAATCATTCGTTTCATGGCTTTCAAATTTTTTTATTGTTGCAATAAAGCTAATTTCGCTTCCATTATGTGAATATAACTGCAAAAATTGTTCCGGCGATTTTTACGGTTTTAAAAACAAATAGTTATGAAGGGAAAGTACATTGGAGCGCATGTGAGTGCCGCCGGCGGGGTTGAAAATGCACCTGTAAATGCCCACCAGATTGGTGCAACGGCTTTTGCCCTGTTTACAAAAAATCAGCGGCAGTGGAAGGCCAAACCACTGACCAAAGAAAATATTGAGGGTTTTAAAAAGAATTGTGAAAAATATGGATTTCAACCCTGGCAGGTTTTACCACACGACAGTTATTTAATTAACCTGGGACATCCTGAAAAAGAGGCGCTGCAAAAATCGCGGGATGCCTTTCTGGACGAAATGCAACGCTGCGAACAACTGGGCCTCGACAGGCTGAACTTTCACCCGGGAAGCCATTTAAAAAAGGCCACTGAAGAGGAGTGCCTCACTACGATTGCCGATTCGATTAACCAATCGCTGGAACAAACCAATGGGGTTACGGCTGTTATTGAAAATACCGCCGGACAAGGTACCAACCTCGGTTTTTCTTTTTACCAGATCAAAAAAATTATCGATCAGGTGGCCGATAAAAGCCGGGTGGGGGTTTGCATCGATACTTGCCATGCCTATTCTGCCGGTTACGATATGAAAACAAAAGACGGATTTGAGAAGGTTTTTCAGGAATTTGACGATGTTATCGGTTTCAGTTACCTGAAAGGGATGCACCTGAATGACTCCAAGAAGAACCTCGGTTCGAAGGTGGACCGGCACGACAGCCTGGGAGAAGGAACACTGGGTCTGGAGGTGTTCGGGAACATTATGAATGACAAACGGTTCGATGGCATTCCCCTGATACTGGAAACACCCAATGTGGAACGGTGGCCCGAAGAAATTAAAATGCTAAAAAATATGCAGAAATGAATGAAACGGTTTTTCTCAACGGGAAATTCATTTCCAAAGAAAAGGCTGTCGTTTCACCTGATGATCGTGGGTTCCTTTTTGCCGACGGGGTGTATGAGGTGATAAAATATTACAACGGAAAACCGTTTCGTATAGCAGATCACCTGGCGCGGCTGAAGAGAAGCCTCGGTGAGGTGCAAATTCGGATGGAGGGAATAGACGGGCTTGCAAAAGTTTTCAGCCGGCTGCTAACCGAAAACAAGCTGAATGAAACCCAATCCGGAATTTATTTGCAGGTCACCCGCGGTGTTCATAAAAGGGTACACCATTTTCCTGAAATTGCCGAACCTACGGTTTATGCTTATGCTTTTGAATTTCCTTCGTTTAAAAACAACCTGGAAAACGGAATGAAAACCATTGTCCGGGAGGATATTCGATGGCTGCGCTGTGATATAAAATCAGTGGCTTTGCTGCCCAACACCATGCTCTACAACGAGGCGGTTGAAAATGGGGCAGGAGAGTGCATCCTTATCCGGAACGGCGTGGTAACAGAAGCAACCCATTCCAGCGTTTTTGGGGTGAAAAACGGTAGGGTGGTAACGCATCCGCTTTCCCATTTTGTTTTGCCGGGAATTACCCGGAAAGTGATAATAGAAATTTGTTTGGAAAATAAGATTAGTTTGGAAGAACGGGCCATTTCAGAAGAAGAATTGTATGAATTGGATGAATTGATGGTTGCCGGCACCGGCACTGAAATTACCCCGGTTATTCAGGTGAATGGAAAAGCCGTGGGCAACAAAAAACCGGGTGAAATTACCCGGTTTATTCAAAAGAAATTTTTTGAAATGGTTTAATTTTTTCCTGAAGATCAGGCCCAGTGCATTCCGTCGTAATAGCCGGGTTGCATCCAGGGCAGTTTTTTGCTCCGGTAGAACGGGTCAAGTAACACCTGCAACTCTTTCATTCTTTCATTGCTAAGTGGTTCAAACGACTGGAGCGTTGCAATATTTTTGTTCAGTACCTCCAGGTTATCGGTACCTAAAACAGCAGCCGTAACTCCCTCGAGGCTCAGGGCATACCGAACCAGATCGTCGGGGTTCAACCCGCTAACGGTTTCGCGCGGACGAATAACTTTCATGGCCAGCACTCCCATGCCTTTTTTTGCGGCATATGGAACCGGTTGTTCCTCGAAAGGTTCATTGCCATTTTCCTGATGGTTCAGTGCAATCAGCATGGTATCGAAATCGTACATTTCAGCTGCCAGTTTCATGGCCGAAGCTGAAGTGTGGCCGGTAAATCCAATGTGCCGGATAACTCCTTCTTCCTGGTACTTTTTCAATACCGGGAGTACACCGTCATCAGCGCCAAATTTTTTTACTTCTTCTTCGTTGGTGATGCTGTGCACCTGGTACAGATCGATATAATCGGTCTGTAACCTCTCCAAACTGGTTTCAATGGTTCGTTTGGCATCATCGGCATTTCGCTCTCCTACTTTGCTGGCGAGAAAAACCCGTTCGCGTACAGATTTCAGGATTTTTCCAATTCGCTCTTCGCTCGACTGCTGGTCGTTTTTGTATGAGGCGGCTGTATCCCAGTAGTAAAGGCCGTTTTCGAGCGCGTTCTCCAAAATTTCGTGTCCTTTTTCTTCATCCACTGCCATAAACCGGCTGCCAAGCCCCATAATGAGCCGGGGGATGCGGACACCTGTCTGGCCAAGAATGGCCGTAGGCAATCCTTTGGCATCATAAGAGGAGCTGGAACATGCAGCTGTGGGAGCGAGGATAGCGCCTGCTGTAACAGCGCCGGTAGTTTTGATGAAATTCCTTCGGGTGAAATCTTTTTTTTCCATGTTGCTTTGTTTTAATGGGAAATAATAGTTTTAGCTAATTTACAACCATTTCTATATTATTTACAATTTTAAGTCGAGGTTGTTCAGCTTGGTATTGATTAATTTCATTTCTTCTCCTGAAATGGTAAGTTTTGCTGCCCCGATATTTTCCTTCACCTGTTTCTCATTTCTTGCGCCCACCAGCACGCAGGTAATTCCGGGTTGATACATTGTCCATCGGACTACAAGTTGCGCCAGCGTAGCATTTTTATCGTCGGCAATCGGTTTTATTTCCTTTAGAAACTGATTTATTTTCGAAAGGTTGGGTTCCTGGTAAAATGGGGTGGTTGGCCGGTGATCGCCTTCGTTAAATTTGTAATCGGGTGTAATTTTCCCGGTTAAAACGCCACGCTGCAACGGACTGTAGGCTATAATGGCTTTATTGTTGGCAATGCAGTAAGGGACCAGCTCTTTTTCAATATCGCGCAGCACCATACTGTATGGTACCTGGTTGGAAGCCAGCCTGAAATACTCTTCGGCCTCCGCCATCTCCTTTGCCGTGTAATTGCTTACGCCTCCGGCCCTTATTTTTCCCTGATTTTTCAGGATTTCAAGTGCTTCCATGGTTTCTTCCACCGGGGTGCCGTTGTCGGGCCAATGTTGCTGGAAGAGGTCGATGTAGTCGGTGCCCAGCCGCCGCAACGAATCTTCACATTCTTTGATGACACTTTCTTTTCTTCCAAGCCGGTAGATCGATACTTCGTTTCCCTGGTTGTCTTTGGTTTTCTCGAAATGCAAATGGGTGGATACCGTATCCCAGCGCAGACCGAACTTGGTAAGAAGCTGCACGTTGTGACGTTTTCCGGCAATGGCTTTGCCCACATACTCTTCACTTTGACCAAAACCGTAAACCGGTGCCGTGTCAATTGTGGTCATTCCTGATTCGATGGCACTTTCGATAGCACGGATTGATTCTTTCTCTTCCGAACCTCCCCAAAACCAGCCGCCAATTGCCCAGGCGCCGAAAGTTAACGGGGTAATTTTTACATCTGTTCCGGGTAATTTAATTTTGTCCATTGATATATATTTTAAAGTTTAACTAATTGAACTCCAATCAAAGTCAGTTTGTTTATTCGCCAGGCTTTTTATGAGTATTTTGTTATCGGGGTTTTGCAACCGGGGGTCGGTTTGAAGCAACCCGGAAGCCACGTTTCGCGCCAGTTTCAGGATTTCGCCATCTTTTCCCAGGTTGGCAATTTTCAGGTCGAATCCGATTCCGCTTTGCTGTGTCCCTTCCAGGTCGCCGGGGCCCCGGAGTTTCATGTCCACCTCGGCAATGTCAAACCCGTCGTTGGTGCGTACCATGGTGGCAAGCCGCTTACGGCTTTCGTTGCTTATTTTGTACGACGACATCAGGATACAATATGATTGCTCCGCGCCACGCCCAACACGTCCGCGAAGCTGGTGCAACTGCGACATCCCGAACCGTTCGGCGCTTTCAATCACCATCACCGATGCATTGGGAACATCCACACCTACTTCGATTACCGTGGTGGCTACCATAATTTTTATTTCCCCCTGCTTGAATTGCTGCATTGCATTTTCTTTTTGTGCGGGTTTCATGCGGCCGTGAACCATCCCCACTTTTACCTCCGGAAATGCTTCGGAAACATGCCGGAAACCTTCTTCGAGATTTTTTAAATCTATTTTTTCCGATTCCGTTATCAGCGGGTAAACAATGTAAATCTGCCTTCCCCTTTCTATTTGTTGCCTTAAAAAGTTATTGACCTGTTTCCGGCGGTTTTCAAAAAAGTGATGTGTTTCAATGGGTTTTCTTCCCGGCGGCAGTTCATCGATGACGGAAACATCCAAATCGCCGTAAACGGTCATGGCCAGTGTGCGGGGAATGGGAGTGGCAGTCATTACCAGCACATGCGGCGGTATGAGGTCGTTTTTCTGCCATAACTTTGCCCGTTGCGCCACGCCAAACCGGTGTTGTTCGTCAATAACCACCAGCCCCAGGTTTTTGAAATTTACCACATCCTCAATCAGTGCGTGGGTGCCAATCAGCAGTTGAAGCTTTCCGCTTTCCAGCGCTTCGTGCAATACTTTCCGGTCTTTGGCTTTTGACGAGCCGGTGAGTAATCCCACTGCTATGTCCATTCCTTCAAGAAATCCGGAAATTGACTGGTAATGCTGTTGCGCGAGTATTTCGGTGGGCGCCATCAGGCAGGCCTGAAAACCGTTGTCGATGGCCAGCAACATGGCCATTAATGCCACCAGGGTTTTCCCGCTGCCCACATCGCCCTGCAACAACCGGTTCATTTGCATATTCCGGTTTACATCCCGCCTGATTTCCTTCATCACTTTTTTTTGTGCGTTGGTAAGTTCAAAAGGAAGAAAATTTTTGTAGAAGTTATTGAAATTGAACCCTACTTTTTCAAAACGAAATCCTTTGAATTTGTTTTCGCGATGGTGTTTAAGGGCCAGAATTTTTAACTGGATGATAAAAAGTTCTTCAAATTTTAGTCTGAACCGGGCATTTTTGAGTTCGGTGGTATTTTCCGGTTTATGAATGGCCGTCAGTGCCTCCTCCAGCGAAACAAGTTTTAGCCTTTTGACAAGCGGTGCGGGAAGTGTTTCGCTGATTTTTCCCCTGGCCAGTTGAATAAGTGTAAGCTGAAACTTGTTCAACGTACGGGAGTTCAGGTATCTTTTTTTCATGTTTTCGGTGGTCACATAGTAACCCTGAAAAAGTCCGGAGGGTTTCAACTGCTTTTCTTCCTCGGTTTCCATTTCGGGATGCACCACGTTTATGCGTCCGTTAAACTCGGAAGGTTTTCCGAAAACAATGTACTCCTTATTCAGTTCCAGGTTGTCCTTCTGCCACTTTACACTTCGGAACCATATCAAATCAATGCTGCCGGTATCATCGGAAAACCGGGCGGTGAGGCGCTCTTTTGGTCCGGCGCCCACGGTTTCCATGGAGCGGATAATCCCTTTAATTTGGATATAGGGCATTTGCGCATGTATCTCTGAAATTTTATAGAATTTGGTGCGGTCAATGTATTTGTAAGGGAAATAATAAATCAGATCGCCGAATGTTTTAATATTCAGCTCCTTCGCCAACAGTTCGGCACGTTTGGGCCCAACACCGGGCAGAAATTTTATATCCTGATCCAAAAAACCGGTCATGAAACAAAGATAATTAATCTGTTTTCTTTTCAGGAACTGAAGTTTTTTTCTCTGTTATCCGTCTGATTTTTATATTGAAATAAGCAAAAATTATGGTCATTACCGGGCTTATTAAATTAAAAAAGGCATAAGGGAGGTAATCCATTGTGGCCACACCAAGTACCCTCGACTGGGTGGCGCCACAAGTATTCCAGGGAATCAGCACCGAGGTCATGGTTCCGCTGTCTTCCAGGGTGCGGCTCAGTACTTCGGGTTTCAGCCCTTGTTCCTCGTACGTTTTGCGGTACATCCGGCCTGGTACCACAATGGCAATATATTGATCGGAGGCCGTAGTATTGAAAAACAGGCACGTACCTACGGTTGATGCCACCAGGCTGCCTGTGCTTTTGGCATACTTTACAATGGGTTGTGTTATCCGCTGCAACAAACCGGCCGACTCCATTACACCACCAAACACCATGGCTGAAAGGATTAACCACACCGTATCGAGCATCCCGCGCATCCCGGAGGTGCTCAGCAGTTCATTTACGTTGCTGTTTGAAGTGATGAGCGACACATCGCCAAACATTGCCTGCATTACTGAAATGTAGGAAGCTTTGGTGTAATTTGTTGCCACCCCGGCTATTTCTTTAATAATTTCAGGTTGAAAGATAATGGCAAAAGCAGCCCCCAGCAGTGTTCCTGCCAGCAGCGACGGAAGTGGTGGTACTTTCAGAATAATAATGGTTAATAAAATAACCGGAACAAGGAAAAGCAGGGGGTTGGTGTTGAATGTGCCGTCGATGGCAGATTTTACCGTTGCAACATTGTCCAGCGAACCCGTGTAGTCGGAATTGAAACCAATTACCAGAAAAATAATCAGTGTAATTGTCACCGAGGGGATGGTGGTTAACGCCATGTAACGGATGTGGGTGAACAAATCGGTGCCGGCCATGGCAGGAGCCAGGTTGGTGGTATCGCTCAGGGGCGACATTTTATCGCCGAAATAAGCGCCGCTGATGATGGCCCCGGCGACAATGGCCTCGTTCATGTCGAGCGCCTTGCCAATGCCCAGCAGCGCAATGCCAATGGTGGCAATGGTGGACCACGAACTTCCGGTAGCTACACTCACAATTGCACTTACCACCACCGCAGTTAACAGAAATAATTTCGGGCTGATAATGTCGAGGCCGTAATAAATCATTGCCGGCACCACGCCGCTTATCATCCATGTCCCTGCAAGCGAGCCAATTAGAAGCAAAATTAAAATAGACGGCATGGCCGAACTGATCGTTGCTACCGTTTTTTCCCTGATTTTACCCCATTGCACCCCGTGAAAGTGGGCGATTATTCCGGCAATGGTGGCGGCCAGAATTAATGCTATCTGGTTTGCACCTGATAATGTATCTTCAAAAAGAAAAACATTGGAAGTTAACAGTACAATTAATATTAAAATGGGTAAAAGTGCTGCAATCAGGCTCGCTTCGCGTTTCATTCAAAATATTTTGCTCGGTTAAAACGCCAAACTAATACATTTTGGCTAAACCTGGATATTTTCTGAAATATAATTCCGTCGAAAAATAAAACTTAAGGATAATTAATTGTTAGTATTTTCGTTTTTTATTATTCAATGAATAACCATGAAAGTATTTTACCTGAAAACGCTGTTAATCGCTACCATTTTTGCCGGACTCTTCTTTGAAGCCAGTGCGCAACGGAGCAACGGGCTGACAGTGGAAGGAAAAGTAACCGTTGAAGAAGGTTCTGTGGATGGCGCAGTAATTCAGATGTACCGTGATGGCCAGCGGTTGGACGATTATGGTATTGGCAGCAACGGGCAGTACAAGGTGGAGTTAAATTATGGCCATGAGTTTACCCTGATTTTTGCACGAGACGGAAATTTTTCACAGAAAATTGTGGCCAATACCGAAGTTCCGCAACAGGTGCTGCAATCCGATCCGAGATTTCCCGCATTTCCGGTCGATATTAATCTTTTTACTGAAATTTCGGGGATTGATCATACGTTCTCGGAAAATACCATCCTGAAAATTTTCTATAGCGAGGATGTGGACAATTTTATAGCTGACCGGTATTATAATGACGCTCAGATTAAAAACCTGATTCAACAGGCTATTATGCAATCGCAGATGATTGACGATGAGGCTGATTACCTGGAAAACCTTACAAAAGCCGAACTTGCCGAACTAAAAAAAGAATATGACCAGTTAATTAAGGAGGCCGAAAGCGAATATACCAACGAGGAATTTCTTTCCGCGCTGGACGGTTATAAAGCAGCAAGTAGAATTTTTCCCAACGAACAATACCCCAGGGATCGTATTTCTGAGATTAACGATTTGCTTGGATTGCTTATGGTTGCCGAAGAGAGGGAACAGGCTCTTGCTGACCGTTTGGAGGAACTGATCCGGCAGGCCGATCGGTTTTACAATGAGGATGAATTTGAGGAGGCAAGAAATGCTTATAACCGGGCTTTATCAATTGATTCAGAAAATTCGCATGCCCGGCAGCGGGTGGATGAAATAGCAGAAATTATCAAACAACAACAAATTGAAAAGGAATACCAGTTTTTGATTGTTGAGGCCGACAATGCCTTTGATGAATTGTTGTTCGACAAAGCCAGGGAAACCTACCAGCAGGCTTTGGAGGTAAAACCCAACGAAACATATCCGCAGGAAAGATTGACTGAGATTGAAGATATCATGACCCGGCAGGCAGAACGGGCCGAAAAACAAAAAAGCTACGAAGAATCAATTTTTCAGGCGGAATTAAATTTTGAAAAACAATTTTACGAAAGGGCCATTTCTTTTTATGAAAATGCTTTGACGCATAAACCCGGCGATGAAGAGGCAACCCAAAAGATTGAAGAAATTAAATCGCTGATGAATGAACTGGCAAACCGTACTTTGTACGATAAATTAATCAAATCTGCCGACCGGGCTTTTAAAAGAGAACAGTATCCCGAAGCACAGGCCGATTACGAAAAGGCAGCTGAATTAATTCCGGGAGATGAATATGCGGTATCGCAGCTGGAAAAAATCCAGGCGATTTTTGATGAGGAGGAACGGCTTCTTGCAGAACAGGAGGCAGCCGAAAAGGCCCGTCTTGAGGCAGAAGCGCAGGCGCTTGATGAACAGTACCGGCAAACTATTGATGAAGCCGACCGTTTGGCAGA
>CAYRBS010000075.1:0-10044 GCA_964422335.1 uncultured Mariniphaga sp.
TATTCTTTTTCCCTAAAATTTAAATCCCAGGGTAAACATTATTTTGTTTTTTACTGTATCGAACGAAGCCATTTCCGGACTCTGGTAAAAATCAGTCGGCGGTGCCGGATAGAGCAAATCAAATGTTCTCATATCGGTGTACCTGTAAGCAATATCAAAGAAAAAACCTCCTGTACGGTAGCCCAACCCAGCTGAATAAACATTCATTTTTGAATCCGCATTGGGTTGGTTAGAACCGAGGGCCTCAGTGTTATAAGCCGAAGGATAATTTTCAAAACCTGCACGCAGGCTAATGTTGTTGGTAGCTAAAAGTTCCCCGCCTATCCGGAGGTTACCCACCGAGCGGTACACTTCGGTAATTTCACTGTTTTCGTCCACAAAGTTATAACCGTCACCACCGCGCCGCAAACTGGCAGAACCATAATCAACATATTCATAATCAATACTCAGCAATCCTTTTTTTGCAATAACGAATGCCCCGCTGATATTGGCACGCAGGGGTGTTTCCAAATCGTAGTCATAATCAGAAAACGGAGAATCGACTTCATAATTTTCGGTATCGCCTTCATCGTAAGTTACAGATGAATACATGGATGTTTCAAACAAATCGTGCAGGTTATAAAAAGTAGGTGTATGCACCGATGCACCCAGCCTAATTTCATTAATGGGCTTAAAAATAACCCCTATTTTTCCGTTGTACCCTGTACCGGTAGTACGCAGGTAGCTGCCAAATTCCATTTCATTAAAGTAAGGGATAGAATTACTTTCATCCCATTCAAGTAATTGAGAAGATTCCTTATAAAAAACATCCACAATTCCTACCGAAGCACCAATGTAAAGTTTATGATTAAAATTAAGCCCGGCAGCCACGGAATATTCATTCACGGACCCTTGTTTCGAAATGCTTTTCCGTTGACTCTGTCCATAGCCAGCCTCTTCCAGGTCGTGCCAGTAAACACCGGCATCTTCATCATATAAAAGCAGGTCGGCATCCCATGCCAACTGTTCATAAAAATCACTCCAACGGTCCTCCGTAGCGTTATCTGCAACATAATCGAGGAAAGAACCATCCATGTTGCTTGCTCCTGCCAACACCGTACTGTTAAAATCTTTCAGCCGGTTAAACCCGATTCCCACATTTACGCTCACCAGTCCTGTTTCGCTTTGATTTTGGGTAGCGAGCGCTGCAACATAACTCAGGTTATCGAACGAAAAATTATATTTCTTATCTGTCATCAGGCTGTTGCGGTAGGTAGTTTCCACCTGTGTCTGGCTAAATGTGGGGGTAAAAACCAGTTCGGATGTGCGGTAAAGCCCCAGTCCTGCCGGGTTAATGCTAACCGAGGTAAAATCTCCCCCAAGGGCACCGAATGCGTTACCCATTGCGCCGGCACGTGCTGTACCCTGAACCTGGAGATTTGAATAGCGCAAGGCATCAGCCAGATCCTGTGCCTGCATAAATAGGGGTGCTGCTATAGCTAAAATCAATAATGATATGAATCTTTTCATGGCTTAAATTTTATTCGTTAATACTCATATTTTGGGCGGCCGGTCAACTACCTTCTCCTGCCTGATGAGGAGGATGAAGATCGGGAGCTACCGGAGCTGCTTGATCGGCTTGGGCTACTGTAGCTTCTTGAAGATGATGAGCCGCTGCTGCGGTAACTTCCGCTGCTGCTTCTGGTCGGAGTGCTCCTGTTATAAGTACTTCCCGATTTTGTTGAAGTGGACTTAGGCGCACTATACCTTCTTGTTGACCTGTTATTGCTTGAACTCTTATTATATGTTGAGTTCGTACGGTAAGTACGGTTATAGCTCGAACTTGACGTGGGTGCACTATATCGGGTTGTTGAGCTCTTGCCCCGTGCAACCACCTTGGGTTTTGCGGTGGTGGAAGTTGAAGGCCTCGTATAACTATTCGTTTTAGGAGTATTTCCGGGACGGGTATAAGTGCGGGTTTTCGTACTGCTTCTATCTACCTGTCCGCTTTTGGTTTGACCTTCATCCGTCCTTCTTCTTTCAGAAATAACATTATTGGACCCCGAACGTTGCGTGGTTGTTTCCTGGCGTGTTCCGGCATCCCTCACACCTGAGCTGGAACTGTTCCTGCGGCTGGTCTGGGTGCTTTCACCCGATTGAACGGTATTCCCGTTGCGGGCGCTTTTGGTTGTTGTGGACGACGAACGGACTGCCGAGGTAGAGGTTCTTCTTCCTGAATCGCTTCCATAGAGTACGTTGGTACCGGTTGAACGTCTGCTTCCATAACGGTAATTTTCTGAATCCACATACCGGCTGCTTCCATATCCGTACCAGGAATTATAATAGGGATATCCCCCGTAATAGCTTGCATAGTAGGGACTGCTCCAGGAACTGTAATAAGGAGAATACCCCCAGCTGTAGTAGGGAGAATACCAGCTGCTACGCCAGCCAAACGACCAGGATGGATAATACCAGGATGAATAGTGGTATGAATCGTAATAAAACGGATCGTAATACCAGCTGTTCCAATAAAACGGATCGTAAAAATGCGGACGATGGAAACGCCGGATTCGGTATGTGTAGTCGATAGCGTCGCCGTCGTAGTAATTGTTAATTACATAATTCACACCTTCTTCTTCATCGTTATAATAAACAGTGGTATCACTGTCATACATATCATATTCTTCCATGCTGTATGTAAGGGCATCGGCATCTTCCTCGCTGCCGTCAAATATATAGTTGTTCATTCGCGACCCTTCTTCACTTTCCTCAATGTCGCTAACAATCATTCTGTGCGCTGATTTTTCATTTACTTCATTTTCAGCAGTTTCTTCTTCCACAACAATGGGTGGAGGAACATCTCCGGGGTTAAAATAAATGTCATCAGAATAGGAACTGCTGACATAACTCCCCGAGGTACATGCACCTAAAAAAAGTGCAGCCATCGCTAAAATTGTTAATCTTGATTTCATAACTCGTCCTCCCGGTTTATTTAATCTCAATAATATTTACTTTCTTTGTAAGCTCTAAAACATGGTAAGTATTGCAAATTCTGTACCAAATTAATAAAAATGACGAAAGAATTGACTTCACGTAGTGAAAATTATTCACAGTGGTACCAGGACCTGGTAATTAAAGCTGATTTGGCCGAAAATTCGGCTGTTCGCGGATGCATGGTAATAAAACCTTATGGCTATGCTATTTGGGAAAAAATGCAGGCCGAATTAGACAGAATGTTCAAAGAAACAGGGCATGAAAATGCTTATTTCCCGCTGTTCATACCCAAGTCGTTTTTCAGTAAAGAAGCCGACCATGTGGAAGGTTTTGCCAAAGAGTGCGCAGTTGTAACCCATTACCGCCTTAAAAACGATGAAGAAAACGGAGGAGTAATAGTCGATCCGGATGCAAAACTGGAAGAAGAATTGATAATAAGGCCCACTTCTGAAACCATCATTTGGAATACTTACCGTAACTGGATACAGTCGCATCGCGATTTGCCCCTGCTGATTAACCAGTGGGCCAATGTAGTACGGTGGGAAATGCGCACCCGCCTGTTTCTGCGTACAACCGAATTCCTCTGGCAGGAAGGCCATACAGCCCATGCCACAAAACAAGAAGCCATTGAAGAAACCCTAAAAATTATAAATATTTATGCTGATTTTGCCGAAAGTTTTATGGCCGTCCCGGTAATTAAAGGACTGAAATCAGAGAACGAACGTTTTGCCGGCGCCATCGACACTTATACCATCGAGGCGCTCATGCAGGACGGAAAGGCGCTGCAGTCTGGGACTTCCCACTTTTTAGGGCAGAATTTCGCCAAAGCCTTCGATGTAAAATTCACCAACAAAGAGGGCCGTGAAGAGTATGTTTGGGCAACTTCGTGGGGCGTTTCCACCCGTTTGATGGGGGCATTGATTATGGCCCACTCCGACGATAACGGACTGGTACTACCTCCCAAGCTGGCTCCCATTCAGGTAGTTATTGTTCCTATTTACAAGAAAATGGAACAGCTGGATGCCATCTCTCAAAAAGTGGATGGATTAGTTGCTGACCTAAAATCCAGGGGTATTTCGGTGAAATTCGATCACAGCGACAACAAAAAACCAGGTTGGAAATTTGCCGAATACGAGTTAAAAGGCGTTCCGGTAAGACTTGCCATAGGGCCCCGCGATCTGGAAAACGGCACAGTGGAAGTTGCCCGGCGCGATACACTTGAGAAAAATGTTGTTTCCTTCGATGGAATTACGGACTATATTGAAAGCCTTTTGCAGGAAATTCAAAGCAACATTTATAATAAAGCGCTCGATTTCAGAACCCGAAATACAAACAGCGTAAATACCTGGGACGAATTTAAGGAGATGCTGAAAAATAAAGGCGGTTTTGTTTGGGCACACTGGGACGGAACTTCCGAAACCGAAGATAAAATCAAAAACGAAACCAAAGCCACCATCCGGTGTATTCCACTGGAAAACAAGCAGGAAGAAGGTGTTTGTATTTATTCCGGAAAACCATCGAAACAGCGGGTACTTTTTGCCGTGGCCTATTAACCGTTTTTCATTTACAATCGTTTTTCTATCGGTATTCCGGAGGGTGGTGCACCTTTCTAACAAAAAATAAAACAATGGAAAAAGTAGTTGAAAGATTTATTCGTTACGCAAAAGAACATACCGCATCCGAAGCGGATAGCAAAACGTTTCCCAGCACCTCGCGCCAGCTGGATTTTATGCGAAAACTGGAATCCGAACTGAAAGAAATTGGGTTAAAAGAAATTGAACTCGATGAAAACGGATACCTCATGGCTACCATTCCCGCCAACGGTAACGAAAATGGGCCGGTAGTCGGTTTTATTGCCCATGTAGATACCAGCCCTGATTTTTCGGGAGAAAATGTACAGCCGCAAATTATAAAGGAATACAATGGAAATACGATTCAGTTAAAAAACGGGGTAGCCATTGACCCCGCTGAATTCCCGGAAATTTCACAATACAAAGGCCAGGCAATAATTACCGCGGACGGAACCACCCTGCTGGGCGCCGACGACAAAGCCGGTGTGGCAGAAATTGTTACCGCTGCCGAAATACTACTGAACGGGAACAAAATAAAACACGGAAAAATCCGCATCGGATTTACACCCGATGAAGAAATTGGCAAAGGCGCCGATAAATTTGACGTGAAAAAATTTGGGGCCGATTTTGCGTACACGCTCGACGGCGGCGAAATAGGTGAACTGGAATACGAAAATTTCAATGCAGCCAGTGCAAAAATCACTATCCACGGAAGGAGTGTCCATCCCGGATTTGCCAAAAATAAAATGATAAATGCCTTGCTGGTAGCTTATCGAATTATTTCCATGCTGCCTCCTGCCATGCGGCCCGAGCATACCGAGGGATACGAAGGATTTTATCACCTCATGTCATTCAACGGAAATGTGGAAAAAGCTGAAATGCAATACATTATCCGCGACCACGACGCGCAAAAGTTCGAAAAAAAGAAAAAGCTGCTCAAAGAAATCGTTCAAATTGTAAATCTTGAGCACAGCCGTGAGTTGGTTCAACTGGAAATGAACGACCAGTATTACAACATGAAGCAAAAAATTGAACCTGTAATGCACGTGGTGGAAATTGCCAAAGAAGCCATGAAAAAAGCAGGTATTTCCCCCAAAGTTAAGGCTATCAGGGGCGGCACCGACGGGGCACGGCTCTCGTACGAAGGACTACCCTGCCCCAATATTTTTGCCGGGGGTCACAATTTCCACGGGCCGTTCGAGTTTATTCCCATCCCCTCCATGAAAAAAGCGGTGGAAGTGATTTTAAATGTTGCTGAACTGGCCGCCAAACGTTAATTATTAAAATTTTCGTGCAGCAACTTTTTATTTGTCCGAACCTGTTTTGTTTTGCTGAATTTGTAACTTTGAAACCATACGATTACGGGAAAAAGTAAACCAGGGAATTTATCACATGCTGTCACGGTTTGTCGAATATATCAACGAAAAACATCTTTTTGAACCGCATCAAAAAGTATTGCTGGCCGTGAGCGGCGGTATCGACAGCATGGTACTTTTGCATTTGTTTGAAAAATCAGCATTCAGTTATGGGGTGGTGCATTGTAATTTCCAGCTGCGCGGAACTGATTCTGACAAAGACGAAGCATTTGTGAGCCAGCAGGTACTTAATCACGGGGTGCCGCTGTATTGCCAACGTTTTGAAACCGAAGAACACGCCCGGCTTTACGGCATCTCCATAGAAATGGCAGCCCGCGAATTACGTTATGATTACTTCGAAAAGATAAGGGCAGCGAATAACTACGATTTTATTGCCACCGCACACCACCAGGATGACTTGATTGAAACTTTTTTCCTGAACCTTTCGCGAAAAACCGGAATCAAGGGGTTAACCGGCATAAAAGAAAAAACCGGAAGCATCATTCGACCGTTGTTGTTTGCCAGTCGCCCGGAGATTGAAGATTATGCCCGCGAACACTTTATCGATTTTCGCGAAGATTCCACCAACAGCGAGGTGGTTTTCCAGCGTAACTTTATCCGCCACCGGATTCTTCCGTTGTTTTCGGAAATGAACCCTGCCTTTAAAACCAACCTGCTCGAAACGGTTGGCCACCTGCGGGAAGCAGAAGAAGTTTACACACTCAGTATCCGGGAAGCGAAAGAAAAAGTGACTTCGGTCAAAAACAGCGGACTGGCCATTCATATTGAACGGCTGCTGGAGTCGGCTTTCCCAAAAATCCTGCTGTTCGAAATCCTTTCTGAACACAATTTTCACCCGAAGGTGGCTCACCAGGTATTTCAAGGCCTCAACCGCCCTTCAGGAAAGCAGTATTTTTCAAAAACCCATCGCCTGGTGAAAGACCGCGAACAACTTTTTATAACCCCGCTGCCTGAAAATGAAAATCCTGTATTTTATATTGAAGAAGGCGACATTGAACTGTTTGCCCCATTCGACCTGAGCATAGAAAAAACCGGCAACACTGATTTTCAAATAATAAATTCAGCGTACGTAGCCTGCCTCGACCTTGACAAACTTGAATTCCCGTTGCTCATACGAAAATGGAAACATGGCGATTATTTCCAACCTTTGGGAATGACTGGGTTCAAAAAACTCAGCGACTTTCTTATTGATGAAAAAATACCTGTTCACGAAAAAGAAAACACCTGGTTGCTTTGCAGCGGCCAAAAAATTGTTTGGGTAATGAAACACCGCATCGATAACCGGTTTAAAATCACCCCCAAAACCAGGCATATCCTGAAAATTGAAATCAAACAACCGTAACTTTCTGCAAAAAAAATGTTCCCTGCCAACAGTTTCTGCTGCCAGGGAACATCTCTATCTATAAGTTAAGTTTTTAGCTTAACCTGTTAAAGCTCGCGAATTTTAATATTTCTAAACCAAACGGCATATCCGTGATCTTGCAACCCGATATATCCTTCTTTGGAAATACCCTCGGTAAAACCGGGAAAATCTTTGAATTTGCTGTTTTCTACCAGTTCATCCCACTCATCTGACCAGTGCGTGTATTCCATTACCTCGGTTCCGTTCATTGAAACCGTTACTTTGCCGTTATCGGCTTTAATGACACAGGTATTCCATTCACCGGCGGGATTCACCGTTTCCGGGTCTGCTGCAATCATATCGTACAATGAACCAGCCAGGTGGGTGTCGATTTTATTGTCCGTAGCATTTTCGTTGTCGAGCACCTGAATCTCCGGAGCTGCGTAATAAATTGGTTGGCCGGGTACTTCACGTACATAATAGAAAATCCCCGAGTTGGCCATATCACTGGCTTTCCAGTCGATAGACAATTCGAAATTTTTGAATTTTTTATCGCCAAAAAGGATGTCACCGCCTGCGCCTTGTCCGGGTTCCTTTCCTTCGGCCAGGAAAACTTTCATTGCGTTATCTTCTATCTCCCAGTTATCGGGCATTTCGGAGTCGTTGCATTGCCTCCATCCTTCAAAATTTTTCCCGTTAAATAATAACTCCCAACCTGCTCTTTTTTCTTTTCCCGAAAGTTTATTCACTTTTTGAGCTGAGGCGGAATAAGATGTTAAAATGAATGCTGCAAAAATTAAAGCCGTAAAAACAGTTTTTTTCATTGTGTAATTTTTTTAATGCCAAACAAGCATTTGTTAATAATATGTTTACTATCGAATAATTGCAAAAATAATAAATCGTTAGTGAGCACCCAAAAGGAGAAGGTTTTTTATTTTCCTATTCTCCATCGCCTGGCAACCGCCCTTACCGGAAAGATTCCCTGGCTTACTGCCTTTACATCTTCAATGGAATAAAATGCTTTGGGATTGGTAGCTTTAACTATATTTTCCACTTTTTGAATTTCATGGCGTTTAATGATACTGTAAATAATGCTCACATTCTCGCTCCCCCCTTTTGCTTCGTGATACGTAATTCCATAACCTGCCTCTTTCAGGTTAACAATCAATTCACCGGCACTTTTCCGGGTAATAATCTGAATTTTCACTATACCCATTGCCAGGCGTTCTTCAATAATCAGCCCGATGTAATTTCCGGTGCCAAACCCACCGGCATATGCAACATAGCACACCCAGTTATCCAGGTTCTGAAAAATTTTGGATATGGCCAGCAGCCAAATCAGCATTTCAAAAAAACCCAGGACCGGCGCCCACATTTTTTGCCCTTTTGAAACCATCACAATTCGAATGGTACCGATTGTTACGTCCAGCACCCTGAAGGAAAAAATCAGGAGCGGAAGCAAGAAATAGGTAAAAAGGGCACTTTCGTAAAAATTTTCGAGCAAAATCATTTAATTCAAAATTAGGTTAAAATTCTGAAGTAAAATGAAAACGGATGTCTTTAAATTCATCTTGTGCCATTTGCAAAATAAATGGTGAATCGGCCATAAAAACATCCCGGCCCAATTTGTCTTTAGCCATTTTCTGGTGTTTACGTTTTTTGAATTCAGCCAACGATTTTGGGTTATCCGATTCAATCCAACAGGCCTTGAACATGTTTAACGGTTCAAACCGGCACTGGGCGTTATACTCGTGTTCCAGCCTGAATTGAATAACTTCAAACTGAAGCTGCCCAACCGTACCTATTATTTTCCGCCCGTTAAACTGACTGGTAAACAACTGCGCTACCCCTTCGTCCATCAGGTGGTCGATTCCCTTGTTCAATTGTTTCGATTTCATGGGATCGCTGTTCTCGATGTAACGAAAAAGCTCAGGAGAAAAACTTGGAAGGCCTTTAAAGTGAATATTTTCACCATCGGTTATTGTATCGCCGATAATAAAACTGCCATTGTCGGGAACCCCGATAATATCGCCCGGAAAAGCTTCTTCCACAATTTCTTTTTGTTCGGCCATAAACGCTGTGGGGCTTGAAATACGAATTTTCTTGCCCAGCCGGGTATGGTTAAAAACCTTGTTGCGTTCGAACCTGCCGGAGCAAACCTTCACAAAAGCAATGCGACTGCGATGGTTGGGGTCGATATTGGCATGAATTTTAAATACAAAACCGCTGAAGTTATTTTCCTCCGGGTTCACCTGCCGTTCCTCGGCAAGCGAAGGCTGCGGAGTCGGGGCAATTTCGAGAAAAGCATGGAGCAGTTCCGCCACCCCAAAATTGTAGAGGGCACTGCCAAAAAACACGGGAGCAAGGTTTCCTTTCAGGTAATCAGACTTATCAAATTCCGGGTAAACACCCGCTACCAGTTCCAGCTCCTCACGCAATATTTCGGCATCGTCGCCAATGTGTTTTTCCAGTTCCGGAGTGGAAAGGTCGTCAAAGCCAATTCCTTCTTCAATATTTTGAATACTGGGATCGAATAATTTCAGGCTCCGGTTATAAATATTGTAAACCCCTTTAAAATCGGGACCGCTGTTAATTGGCCAGCTCAGCGGGCAAACCTGTATTTTTAGCTGATCTTCAATCTCATCGAGAAGATTAAAAGAATCCTGTGCCGGGCGATCCATTTTATTGACAAAAACAATTACCGGGGTTTTACGCATCCGGCACACATTCATCAGTTTTTCGGTTTGCGGTTCCACCCCTTTGGCGGCATCGATTACAATAA
>CAYRBS010000076.1:0-5143 GCA_964422335.1 uncultured Mariniphaga sp.
TTGTCAAACAGTGTGGAAGTATCGAGAAAAGGAGGAGCCAGTGTTACGTGCTGAACGATATTAAACATACGACCATATTTATTCATGTTTTTAATATCTTCTGTCACGAAAAACACCGGCTCATTTTGTGGCAACTCAACTTTTCGTGTAAGTTCCAGGCCTCCCATAGGAAGGCGGCAACTCATCGCACATGTTGTAATTTCGTTTATTAAGTGTGGCTTTTCATGGATCTTCCATTTCTGGGTATTCACCTCGCCGTGATGCCTGAATCCATTCGCTTTTTCAGCTTCAGTTGGCGGCCCCCACCGGTCGAAGCAAAGAAAATGCCCCTTAAACGGAGGCTGCTCGGGATCGCTGGTTTTCCAGTTGATTGGATTTACAGGCAAATCCTTCAGGTGAACATCGGAATAGGAGCCACCTTCCGGA
The DNA here is from genome assembly GCA_964422335.1 of uncultured Mariniphaga sp. Classification (GTDB taxonomy): domain Bacteria; phylum Bacteroidota; class Bacteroidia; order Bacteroidales; family Prolixibacteraceae; genus CAYRBS01. The sequence continues at coordinate 427 of CAYRBS010000076.1, forward strand.
TTTACTTTTAAAACCATGCTGTTATTTTCCAGTATGATTTGTTTCATTTATTTTAATTTAATCCCCAATGTAACAATTTCATGCGGTTTGATTTCCATACTAACGGAATTACCGTTTACAGTTGTTTCAGAAGTTTCCGTCACCGGCATTTCAATCAGGTTCAGTTTTCGTATCGACTGAACATTGTCCGGAAGGTTCAGGGTGAATTTTTTTCCTTCGCCTTCCACCTCCACCAGCCGAATAACCATTTCTTCGGAATCTTCCGCTTTTTTGATTCCGGTCATGTGAACGCCTTTGGCATCGAGTGAAACAAAAGAGCCGGTTTCGGGCCGGGTGGCATGTGCTTTTCCAAGTGCCAGAGAAGGTGGTTCTCCGGCCAGCACCGGCACGTTAAAGTCATTCCCTTCCTGCCAAACTCCGTTTTTCCAGTCGCCGGCATGTGGGAACAGGGCATAGCTGATTTTAAATTTTCCAAGATTGGGATAAACATCGGGTGCTCCGGCGGCACGCATTAAAGTAATCCGTAAATCACCTTTATGGTAAGAATGCCCGTATTTTGTTCTGTTTAGCAGTGCAATTCCTTTTTTGCCATCGGTAACATCCACCCATTTTTGTGCCGGCACCTCCTGTCCGTCGGCGGTTTCAGGTGTTACACCATAAAGCCGGCTTTGCGACGTTAACCACGAGGGAGCTTTTTCTCCGTTGATTATCCCATCCACCGGCCTTTCTACCACATCGAATGGAACATGTGAATAGAATTTAGGTTTCTCAATGTTCAGTGGGAAAAGCGCTCGTAACATGGGTGAATCGGTAGAGTCGGTCCCGGTTTCGAGCCAGTGCACTTCCATGTCGTATTCAATTCGCGGATAAGCTTTGTACAGGTAAGTCCGTTCAATAAACCGTGAATTTCCCCAGGTTTTAACCGTTTCAATGCAAGTTCTTACAGGGCCTCTTTCAATAAGCTTTACACTTTCAACATTTGTAACATCTTCTTCATTAACAATTTTGTTGATGGTCCACGACTTCATGCCTCCTTTTTTATCTTCCATGTAAATTCTCAGTTTGTTAAGTTCTCCGCCTTCTTTTACATATTCCGAATTGGTGCGTTTATCGAAAAGGCTGGTGATGGCGCCTTTTTTCATGTTGAATTTAACAGTGAAGAAATCTGTTTCGAACGTGTTTTCGTTGAAAGAAACGGATTCAGCAGTTTCGCCTTTTTCCATCATGTCGATGTAGTAAGTTTTATACCCGCCGGCAGGAAAATCTTCGTCAATAAATTGCACTTTGGAAGTAAATCCCGGAGGTGTGGGTTTTGAGAAAGTAATCTGCGCCGGGAAAGTTTTTCCTGAGCTGTCGCGGACTAAAACGGTGGCTAAATTTTCGTTTGATGCTGCCTGTCCGGCATTATAATCCGGATCCAGGAAGTTTTCATTTTCGCCACTGTCCGGATTTTCATTTTCTTTATCAACGGGACTGAAGTTCTGCCCATAATAATTTGCTCCCCACGAAGCGGTTTTTATTGAAGCGGGCTCTTCATGCGAGTAAACAGTGGCTTCAACAATTGTTTTGCGTTTTTTAGGAAACAAGTTAAAAGCAACTACCGGCTGGCCCAATCCTTCCTGGAATTTTACCTCATCGGCCATTTTCAAAAAGGCTTTGTCTTTTAACTCCTGCGATAAGCGTTCAGTCTCTGTGTAGCGCGCCACTGCCTGCCGGTTGGCTTCATAAATTGCGGAGCCCGGGAGGATGTCGTGGAATTGGTTGAACGTTACTGTTTCCCATAGACCATTTAATTCATTGTGAGGATATGGATCGTTGTTGAGCCAGCGAAGCGTGTTGAAAAATTCACTGCCATAGAGCAAATTCTCACTGTTTCGGTTACCTGATTTAATTTCGGAAACGGTGGTATAGCATCCTTCAAAAATGAACTGCATTTCGCCTTTATGGGTGGGGCGCTCTTCCATTTCATTGCTAAGCCGGTTGAAGAAGCTTCCTGCCGTTGAAAATTTTACAGCCGGGTAATCGGGTTTTTTATCCAGTTCGTGTACCATTTTAATATTGTCACGGGTTGGGCCGCCGCCATGGTCGCCAACGCCGGTAATGTGCAGGATTCTGTTTTTATCGGGGGCGATTTTAGGCAATTCATCCTTCAGGTTCGGAGTAATATTGCCGTTATAGGTGTTGTTGGCATAGCACAGCACTTTCGAACCATTGGTACCTTCCCACCAAAAACTTCCCATGTATGGTTTGCAGCGATGGAAATAGTAATAATCCATTCCGGCCAGGTTTAGCATTTGAGGCAGTTGCGAAACATGGCCGAAATTATCGGGAAGCCAGCCCACTTTTGCCATTTTTCCAAAATGCCGGTTGAAATACCGTTGTCCGAGCAGGAAGGAACGGGCAAGCGCTTCGCCTGAGGAAAGGTTTGTGTCTCCCTCTGTCCACATTCCTCCGGCCAGTTCCAGGCGTCCTTCTTTCACGTATTCCTGAACACGCTTGAAAAGGGGAGGGTCAACCTTTTCCACAAATTTATAAACCGCTGCCTGGCTTTGAATCATGGTATAGTCGGGAAATTCATCCATGAATGCGACAGTTTGCCTTAGGTTATCATTGCACATTTTCATGGTTTCAAAATAAGTCCACAACCAGTTCATGTCCATGTGGGCGTGCCCAACAACATGAATGGTATCTTTACGAGCGTCACCGGATTGGCCGGCGTTGGCGGCCGGACCATGTGTTTGTTGTGCCAGTGCATTTATGCTGCCCATTACACAAAAACATACAATTGTCAGAAAGAACACATTGAATCGTTTCATATTCGTAATTATTGGTTTTATTTATTATTCTTTGTTTAATAAAATTCATGAACGGCTTCGAACATGGCCACGATATTTTTCGGGGGTACATCGGGCATAATATTGTGAACGGTGTTGAATACAAACCCGCCTCCTTTGGTGAAAATTTCGAGGTTGTGTTTTACATGGTCTTTGACTTCCTGCGGTGTGGCATTGTTCAGTACAATCCGGGTATCAGCTCCGCCTCCCCAAAAAGTGATTTCACTTCCGAATTCATTTTTCAGCCGTGACGGTTCCATATTTAAAGCATTGGTTTGCACCGGATTCAAAATTTCAAACCCGGCATCAATCAGGTCGGGAATCAAGTCGTAAATGCCTCCACAGCTATGTAGCATGGTGTGCATGGTTGAATGCTTTTTTACATAGTCGCACATCGTTTTATGGCGCGGCTTAAAAAATTCCCGGTAGGTTTCAACCGGAATCAGCGGGCCGTTATTGGTGCCCAGGTCATCCCCAAATTTTATGATATCGACAATGTCGCCCACTGCTTCGCAAACGTTGGCCAGTAAATCCATGTGCCGTTTCATCAGTTCGTCAAGCAGGCGGTGCACTTCATCCGGGTTTAAAAACAGATCCATCAGGAAATTATCCATGCGCCTTAAAAAAGTGCCCCATTCAAACAAGTTGCAGCCCACTCCCAGAAGAATGGCCTTATCGGTTTTAGTTTTCAAATCCAGGGTTTTTTCCCTGAGCATTTCCCAGAAACCGGGTTGACCTGCCCAGTCCCAGGGCGTAAAACCAAAGCCGCCCCAAACGGTGCGTTTCATGGCTAAATCCATTTCCGTGTAATTTCCCGGAAACCCATCCTGGTAAGGGAAAACGGTTTGGTCGAAAAACGTGGCCCCCACCGGCATCCGGCCTATGGGTTCTCCCAGATCGTTAAAAGCCAGCCACGAGCCGTCTTTTTGTAGCTGCGGCTGAAACCATTTGGGATACCATCCCGGATATCCTTTTGTAAGTTCAAGTTTGTGCCAGTAACCCGGACCCTGGTTAAAATTCCGGCCCACATCAAGCACGTCAATCCCAAACTGGTCCAGAATTTCCATTTCGGGTTGTACCACTTCCTGTACCACATCGTAAACCCAGGTTTGAAGGTGCTCTTTGCCAAGGTATTTCAACAGGTTTTGCCAGGCAACTACCGAAATTCCTGTGCTTGGAGTTGCCCCCAAATCGATGGGGATGCGGTCGGGTTCTTTATGGCTGATGGCGGCCAGCAGTCGTTCTTTTGGGTTCATCTTGGATTATAAAATTTCAAATTTTCGGTTTAGATTCTTTTTTTCTACCAGTTTCAGGAACTGGATTTTCAGTTTGTTCAACAGATCCCTGTTTTTTTCGGAATGGAATCCGCAAAGCTTTATTAATGTTTTTTCCACGCCCTTCTCTTTCAATGTTTGTAAAAACAGTTCATCCTGAGGATTTAATTTTCCGTGTTCGTCTGTTTTTCGGAAAAAGAACCCATGCGCCATGGCAAATACAATATGATCGTATTTTTGCCCTTTTTTTTGTGCCATTTGAATGACACCCGCAAAACGGTCGTCGATTCCCAGTTTTCGGGGCAAATCCTGTCCAACCCTGAACACCGTGTCTTTTAAAGCGCGATTTTGGAACCGTTCCAGCAGATCATCGGTATGTTCCTTCAACTCTTTCATTGTAAAATCATCAGGATAATAAACGGTGAGGATTTCCGCTGCCTGGAGCATTGTTTTACGGGTGGTTTCCAGTATCTTTTTGTCTGCCAAAACTTCATAGATATACACGGCTTTCGGATGGTGAAAATTCCCGGCGTAAGCAGCCGTTGCGTGCCCCAGGTTGTGAATAAATGCTTTCCGGTCAACCCAGGCCTTCATGTTTTCTTTCGGACT
>CAYRBS010000076.1:5243-9970 GCA_964422335.1 uncultured Mariniphaga sp.
AGTTTCAACCCTTCGGCAATGACCGGGATGATTTTTCCCAGTGCGGTTTTCCCTACCGAAACAGCCATGATGGAAGCTTTTGCAATTTCTTTTATTACAGCATCGCGGTCCAGAGCCAAAACAGCTCTTACGTTTTGCACCAGAATGGTTTCCTCGGTTTTTCCTTTGATAACAACCGGGTATGATTTTCTTTTGTTGAGCTCATTGACAATTGCCTGGTCAACATCGGTAAAAACCACTTCGTAGCCCGATTGTCCGAACAACTGGCCAATAAAGGACCGGCCGATTTTACCCGCCCCAAATATCAGTATCGATTTATCACCCTTCATTTATTTGCTTTAAGTAAGCTTCGTAATAAGGAACAATCCGTTTTTGTTTTTCACCCGTTTTTTTCTGATGGTAAGTTCCACCCATGTAAAAGCAGGAAAAACCTCCCGAAACAGTTCCCCAGGTCGCTGTTTCCTTCAGATTTATTTTTGTTGAATTATTTTGTAGTTGCATGACCAGGCCCGCAATAACACCTCCGGCAAAATTGTCGCCGCAGCCGGTGGTATCGCCTGAATGGCCTTTGTTTAATTCCTTTGAAATAGCTGCGGAAACCGGCATTTCAGTTAGTCCTGTTTCCCCGAAAATACTGTTTTTACTTGCAAACATCGAGATGTTTTGGGCACCGTTTGTAACTATTACAGCGCCCGTGCCGAGGTTGCGAAAAAATTCCATCGCATCATTTAATGCTGTTTTTCCGCTCAAACGCAGGGCTTCTTCGTGGTTTGTAATCAGCAGGTCGATATTGCGATAGCTGTCGTCGCTTTTTCCCATCGGCCATTTTTTATCCGGGTTGGCTTTTTGGCTTCTGAAATCGTAAACCGTATTAACAACTGTTTTACAACCTCCGGACTTCGCTTTTATCAACAGTTCGGTGAGGTTGTCGTGAATTGCCGGAACCAGTGCCGTGCCGCCAAAAACCACCACATCCGAAGAGAAAAACCGGTCATCGAGATATTCCGGAAGGTAATTTCCGGCTGCCCCGATGGAATTTATGAAGACGCGTTCACCGCTTCCCTCTTGAAAATCAGGGTCAGATAATACAACGGTTGATGGAGTGACCCCTTTCACCAGTTTATAGTTGTCAATGTTTACGGGGGTGTTTACAAGTGAAGACTGTATGTAATTACCTGTTTCGTCTTCACCCCGTCCGCCGTAAAACCGTACCCGGCACCCGGTTTGTTCCAGCATTTGTGCCGCATGGATGAGCGCTACGATTCCCGGACCGCCAATGTTCACCTTATCTGCCGGTTTGCCTTTTGTAATTTCCCGTATTGCCGATTCGAAATCCTGGCCGGAAAACTTTTCAAACTCCTCTGCAAATACAAGTTGTCCCGGTGTTAATCCCCCGTCGCCACTTCTTTTTGAAACATATTTCGAAAAAATTTCAGAAGTAAATGAAATATTGTTGAACAGGTAATCTACCAGGCAACATCCTACCCCCGATACTTCAATTTGTTTTGCCATGAAACTATTCGTTAAATAAAGTTTTTATAATCTGAAACCAGCAGGTGTAGCGGTTCTTCGTCTTCTTCAATATCGGGGAAACGGCCCACGGGATCGAGGAAGCGGTTGTCGGAAGTATCATCGTTCACTGCACTCACTTCGCCCACAAAAACTTTTCCCTTACCTGGCTCGCCATAAAACCGGTGGTAAATTCCCTGTTCGAGGCAGATGCTTTCGCCCGGTTTCAGTATTACCCTGGAATTGGGTTTCAGGTGATGTTTAATGCCATCAATCTGAATGTCGAACTCAGTGTTGGAAAGCGCTTCTTTTTCATCGGAAGCAAACAGTTCCAAAACCAGGTTTCCCCCGCCCCGGTTGATGATATCTTCCATTTTACTCCAGTGAAAGTGCATCGGTGTTTCCTGGTTCTCTTCCACAATCATGGCTTTTTCAGCATACGGTTTTTTATCTTTTTTGAAATTTCCGTTGCGAAGGGTGAAAAGGATGAGGCCGCGCTGGTGAAAATCGCCGCTGCCGAAATCGGTCAAATCCCATCCCAGCATGTTATCCACAATTTCAGAACAACTGTCGTATTTTCCTTTCCATTCGCCGGGTGTCCAGTAGCCCCAGGGCGGAAGTTTAAAATTCATTTGGTGGAAAAAATCGATGGATTCGCGGATAAGCTGATTTATTTCACTTCGTTTCATGATAATATATTTTATGTTTTTACTTGTTGGATGTTTTCAAATCTGACATTGAAGGAGGTGTGTCATCAGCGCCGCTACCCCATTCTTTGTTGGGTTTATCTCCCATTATAAAAACCAATTCTCCGCCATTAACCAATTCATCATGAAAAAACCAGGGTTTTGATAACTGTTTCCCGTTCAATTTAGCGGATTGAATGTATTTGTTTTGGGGAGAAGCATGGATAGCTTTTACCACAAATTTTCCCCCGGGGTAATACTGAGGGTCTAAATGAATTGTAACTTTCTCAAAGACAGGGCTTCCTATTTCATAAAATGGTTTTACAGACGCACCTCCGTTTGTTTGGAACAGGCCCATAGCACTCATCACAAACCAGGCACCCATTTGGCCTTCATCCTCATCGCCCAGCCAGCCATGAAGCGGGGTAGAACCATAATAACGTTCCATAATAGCCCTGGCCCATTTTTGGGTCAGCCATGGTTTGCCCGAATAATTAAACAGATAAGCCGCCTGCATATTAGGTTGATTGCCATGGTTGATATAATGGGCCCCAAAACGATCCCCTGTGGCATTAAAATCGGCTTTTACTGAATTTTCAAATCCTTGAGTCAATCTGTTATTAAAATCTTCTTTGCCGATGAGTTTCACCAGACCTTTTACATCATGCGGAACAAAAAAGGTATATTGCCATGAATTGCCTTCCACAAATTCATTACGTGGTGAACTCAATGGATCAAATTCCTCTCTCCACCTTCCATTTTCATGTCTGGGCCGCATGAATTTTGTTTTGGAATCGAACATATTCTGATAATAATGGGCCCTTTTTAAAAATATTTCGTATTCCTCTGATTTGTTTAAAGCTTTGGCAAACTGAGAAACACACCAATCGTCGTATGCATATTCCAAAGTATTAGAAACATATACAGATTCAGTGGGGACATATCCCAGTTGCATATAAGGTTCCAGTTGCATATTTCCAACGGCCCCGCCGCATTCATAATCATGTCCGGGCACAGTTTGCTGATGAAGGATTGCTTCCCAGGCTTTTCCCACATCAAAATCGCGTATGCCTTTCTGATAAGCACTTACAATAAGAGGAATAGCATGTGATGCCACCATAATACTAGAGTACTCGATTCCGGCTGGCCCTTTGGCGAGCCATCCCCCATCCTCATACATCTGTAAAAGCGATTTTACCCATTTTGAAGCGATATCCGGGTTTACCAGGGTCCATAATTGATTCAGGTTCCAGAAAGTATTCCAAAAAGCATCACAGCCGTACATTGGAGAATTAGGATCCTTCCGGGTTTTTACCTTTTCGCAAGGATCACGGTATTTCCCGTTTACATCACTCCAGATTGCCCTTGCCACATAAGAGCGGTACAGGTTGGTATAAAACTTTTTTTTATCGGTTTCACTTCCTCCCTCAACTTCAATTTTACTTAACAAATTATTCCAGACTGTTCTGGCATTTTCGCTTACAGCATTAAAATTCCAACCAAATGGTTCAATTAATTCTTTTTGAAGGTTTAGCCTTGCCTGCTCAATACTCACCAGTGAAATGGCCGTTTGCATTAAAACTTGTTCGTTCTGTTCCGTTTTAAAATCAACATAAGCGCCTACATCTCCTTTCCCACCAATTTCAGAAATGTTTTGCTGAATGTTTTTTTCTTCCCAGCCACCAAAAGCCTTAAAAGGTTTATTAAAACGAATGACAAAATGAACGGTGTAATCGTTAAACCCGCCGCTTTCTTGCTGTGAATATCCTTCAATTTCCCTGTTGTTTAACTTCGTAATTTTTGCATCGAGGAGTTCTGTTTTATATTCCTGTGGAAAAAGCAAGTTAAAAAGTACATGTCCTTCGTTTGTTTCGGGAAAAGTGAATCGGAAAAAACCGCAACGGGTGGTGCTGGTTAGTTCGGTTTTTATGTCAAAATCCACTAAATCTGCCGCATAATAACCGGGGCTGGCTTTCTCTGTAGATTTATCTATTCTTGAACGGTGCCCTGATGTGCTTCCTGTGCTGATCGGCGCATCGGCATGTGGATAAATGTGTGGGTTTAGCACTCCCTCAGTTGGCATGACAGAAAGACCTGCCATCGTCCATGCATGAATGTGACTAAACCCAAAGATGCTGCCAATGGTGTATTCATATCCTGCCTTCCAGTTTTGGGCCTGGTTATCCGGGCTTAATTGTACCATGCCAAATGGTAAGGTTGAACCAGGATTGAGCATCCATCGAGATTCAGAAGTGCCCATTAACGGGTCGGCATAATCAACAGGTTGTTTTTGTTGTGCAAAACAGTCAGCTCCCATTGAAAAAGCCAGGATTAGTATTAAAAGTAGATGTTTCATTTTTTTTGAGTTTTATCATAAACTAATTTGAAAAGTACCAATTTGTGGTTCACTATATCCTTTATTTCACTTAATCGCGTTTTCCCAGTACCAATCTGTATCGGTGCCCCAGTTTTTATTGGCGCGTTCACCCATTTCCAGTTTCAAAACGCCGCCATTCATTATTTCGTTATGAG
>CAYRBS010000077.1:0-9886 GCA_964422335.1 uncultured Mariniphaga sp.
TTAACTCTTTCAAAAACATCCTCATCCTTATTGTTTGTTCCATCCGAATTATCCCAAATATCTATAAACGGAAAAAGAGAAGGGGCAAAACCACGAATGGGCTCATATAACCGCGATTCCGTTTTTGCTTCCTGCGAAAGAATTTCCACATCGTCGTTAATTTTATCGAATACCAACAGAACAATGCTTAAAACAAGCGCCGACCGCAACACACCAAAAACCAAACCTGCCAGTTTATTCAGAAAACCAAGCATCGCTGCTTCAATGAGTTTTCCCACAGCATTGCCCACCAGGTGAACCAAAATAACTATTACAATAAACGTTATAATAAACGAAATTATGTTAAGATATTGGGTCTCAAGTTGAAAGGTTTCTGTAAGAAATTCGGTTGTTATATACGAAAATTCAATGGCCCCCCAAATCCCCAGTATCAACGCTGCCAGCGAGGCCATTTCAGAAACCAGTCCGTTCCGGAAACCGCTAAAGGCAGAAATAACAAGCAGCAGGCCTAAAATAATGTCGATGTAATTCATGTGCTTTATTTAATTCTTTGAAATTTGGATAACGTAAAAGTAGAAAATATTTTTATCAAGTGCGGAAAATAAAATATTTCTAACTTTGGGAAGAAATTTTTAATCAAAAAAATGCCACTACTCAATACAGTCATAAATTGGATTAACTTTAAACGGAACTACCAGATACAGTTGTACCGTGAGCACCCCAATGACATTCAGAAAGAAACCCTGCTGAACCTGCTCAGCAAAGCAAAAAACACCGAATGGGGAAAGAAATACAAATACAGCGATATTAAATCGATTCACGATTTTCAGGAGGCTGTGCCCCTGCAGAAATACGAAGATACCCGGCCCTATGTTGACCGGTTGCGCGAAGGGGAAGTCGATTTGCTCTGGCCGGGCGAAACAAAATGGTTTGCCAAATCGTCGGGAACTACCAGCGACAAAAGCAAATTTATACCCGTAACAAAAGATGCCCTGGAGGATTGCCACCTGCGCGGCCCGAGAGATGTGTTTGCCATGTATATAAAAAATTACCCGGAAACAAACGTAATGATGGGCAAAACACTTACCCTTGGGGGGAGCCACCAGATTAACAACCTCAGCAATAACTCTTATTACGGCGATTTATCGGCTATCCTGATTGAAAATGTTCCTTTCTGGACCGATTTTATCCGCATCCCGCCGGCTGAGATTGCCCTGATTGAAGAATTTGAAGAAAAAATTGAGCAAATTATCGAAACATCCCTGGATGAAAATGTCACCTCGCTGGCCGGAGTTCCATCGTGGTACCTGGTTTTTCTGAAACGGGTGCTGGAAAAAACCGGGAAACAAAACATCCTGGAAGTTTGGCCGAACCTGGAAGTTTTTACCCATGGCGGCGTAAATTTCGAACCTTATCGCGAACAGTTCAAAAAAATTATCCCGTCGGACCAAATGCATTATGTTGAAACCTATAATGCCTCCGAAGGTTTTTTTGGAATACAGGACGGCCCTGAACGTAACGACATGTTGCTGATGCTGGATTATGGGGTGTATTACGAGTTTATTCCCATGGAAGAAATCGACAATGAAAATCCGGATGTGCTTACGCTGGAAGAAGTGGAGTTGGGAAAAAACTATGCCCTGGTTATTTCAACCAATGCAGGCCTGTGGCGCTACATTATTGGTGACACCATTATGTTTACGTCCAAAAATCCTTTCCGACTGAAAATTACAGGGCGCACAAAACACTTTATCAATGCTTTTGGAGAAGAGGTAATTATTGACAATGCCGAAAGGGCCATACAAACAGCCTGTCGCAAAACAGGTGCTATTATAAACGAATACACGGCCGGACCTGTTTTTATGGGCGATAACCAAAAAGGCGCCCACCAGTGGATCATTGAATTTGAAAAAGAACCCGAACAGCTCGAGGAGTTTGGAGAAATCCTCGACAAGGCGCTTCAGGATTTGAATTCCGATTACGAAGCCAAACGACATAAAGACCTCACTCTCGAAAAACCCCACCTGGTAAATGCCCCCAGGGGAACTTTTTACCAATGGATGAAAAATCGCGGAAAAATAGGGGGCCAAAACAAAATCCCCCGCCTGGCAAACGACCGGAAATACCTGGATGAGCTTCAGAAAATGTTACAGAAATAATTAGCTATATTTACTACCAAATTTAAAAATTGAACTATGCATATCGCTGTTGCTGGAAATATAGGCGCCGGAAAAACTACCCTCACCGAACTGCTGGCCAAACATTACAACTGGAGCCCCCACTTCGAAGACGTGGACGAAAACCCTTACCTGAACGACTTCTACAACGACATGCAGCGCTGGTCATTCAACCTGCAAATTTATTTTCTGAATTCAAGATTTAATCAAATAATCGATATCCGCAAATCGGGTAAAACCGTCATTCAGGACCGTACCATTTATGAAGACGCTGAAATTTTTGCGCCCAACCTCCACAGCATGGGACTGATGAGTACCCGTGATTTTAAAAATTACAAATCGCTGTTTGACCTGATGGTGGGCCTCATCCAACCGCCCGATCTGCTTATATATCTGCGGGCTTCCACGCCCACACTGGTCAACCAGATACAAAAAAGAGGTCGCGACTATGAAAATTCTATCCGGCTCGACTACCTGAACCAGCTGAACGAACGGTATGAAAAATGGGCAAACACCTATAATATGGGGAAACTACTGGTTATAAACGTGGACAACCACGACTTTACCCAAAGCCCGGAAGATTTGAGTGCTATCATCGATAAAATCGATGCCCAAATACACGGCCTGTTTTAGTCTTCCATTCCTTCCACTGTTTTCAGAATCTCCGGCCACCGGTCTTCAGGAATTTTGGCGCCCATTACTTCCACCACTTTCCCTGAAACAAGTGCGCCAATGCGCCCGCATTTCTCAAGACTGTAACCTTGGGTGAGCCCGTACAGAAACCCGGCGGCGTAATTGTCGCCGGCCCCGGTAGTATCGATGGCAAGGGCAGGAATAATTCCGGTTTTTGCCGTTTCGCTTCCCCGCTGAATAAGCGAACCATCTTTTCCCACTTTCACCACGGCAAGCTCACACATCGAGGCAATTTCGGCAAGCGCTTCCTGTGGCCCTTTCCCTGTAAATGCAAAGGCCTCCTCTTCGTTGGCAAAAACAATATCCACCTTTTTGGCAATCAGTTTTTTTAGAAAAGCAAGGTGTAATTCCACAATATTAAAACTGGAAAGATCGATGGCAATTTTCAACCCTTCTTTCCGTGCCAAATCCACTGCCGTTTCAATCAGTTTGTGATCCTGTACCAGGTAACCTTCGATGTAAAGAATTGAAAACCCCCGGAACATATCTCTGGCCAACTCTTTTGGTTTAAGATCGGAAGCAGCCCCGAGATACGTGGCCATGGTACGCTCGGAATCGGGGCTCACCAACGACATTACCCTGCCGGTGTCTTTTTCGCCTTGAATTAAATGAGTTTTAATATTTTTCTTTTCAAATTCTTCACGAAACCTGGCTCCCAGGTCGTCGTTACCAATTTTTCCGAGGTAACCACATTTTGCACCCAGTGAAGTCATAGCATGAATTGTATTGGCAGCGGAGCCACCGGTCGTGATTTCGTGTTGGTTGAACCGGGTAGCATCAAAAATCTTTCGCGAAAGGTCGGCATCAACAAGGACCATGCTACCGCGAGGCAAGCCAAATTTAGCAAGTACCGTATCGTTTTCCAGTACATTTATTACATCTACCAGCGCGTTGCCAATACCTAAAACAGACAGTGTTTTATTTTCCATATTTCGTTTTTTTTAATTCATGAACTACCGGTCCCAATTCTCCTGTGAATCCGTTTCATCCCGCTTCATCTCAAATTTTTGATTTTAAACGTAAAGTAATAAACTTTTTGCTAAGGTTTAAAATAACCAGGATGTTTTTCAATATAGCAATCTCAAAAAAAATTCACCCGGCTACAGCTCGCTGATTTACGGAAAGCTCACCCAACTCTCAAATTGTGTTGAATATTGCAACAGTGATGAATATTTAAACATGCGCTATTACTTATTGATTAGCAAAATATTACGTCGCACTAAACATTGTACTGTTTACTTTTTCAACACTTTATTGTGTTTAATTCCTGAACGCATATGTCTGTAATTTATTGACCTTCAAATACTTGTATCACAATAAATTTTCTGGCACCCTATTTGGATTAATAGTAACCGAGTTAATTATTTATTTATGTATCAGTGCAATAGAGCAATTTATAAAATTTTCATTTAATATCAACGTTATGAGAACCTTTATTTCCATTTCAATCGTGTTATCATTCTTAATTTACAGTATGGCAAGTTTTGGCAGTACCGTAAATGAGGATCAAACAGAAGAACAAACCTTACATATTGTGAGTTCTCCTGAGTTATTCGACCTGACATCTTCCTGGGCAACTGATTTCGGGGAATTGCATCCCGAACAGAAAATTGAAATCAGCCAGATGGCTAATGAAACCACATTATCAGGAGAAAACCTTTATTTCTTAACAGGTGAGGGCCAGGAAACCGCCCTGGATGAATCTGCCTGGAAAATGGTTATTGGCCACGATGTGGTAGTGCCCGTTATCCATTCAGAAAATCCTTTGCTGGAAGAAATATACCGGCAGGGGCTTACTGCAAAAGATTTTGCCCATATCGTTTCCGAAAATCCGGACTGGGCCAAAATTACAGGTGGAGCGAAAAGTATTCCTATTCATTGTTATATTTCCGACAACCAACAGGTAATTTCAAGAATAGCAGGTTTTACCCAAACGGAAACCTCCGGGTTACGGGCTACCAGAGTTGGCTCGGCTGAGGAAGTAATTTCATCCGTGCGGCAGGATGTATATGCCGTGGGATTTTGCAAGCTGAGCGATGCGTTAAATGCAGAAAAAAATGATTTTGCAAGCCAAATCAGCATCCTTCCGTTTGATAAAAACGAAAACGGCCGCATCGATGGATTTGAAAATATTTATGAAAATCCGAAAGATTTGGCCAGGGGCGTTTGGATAGGAAAATATCCAAGGGAATTGAGTGGTGACATTTACGCTGTGGCAGCCACTGAACCCAGGGAACAGGCCGCATTGGATTTCCTGGCCTGGCTGAATAACGACGGACAGGATACCCTGGCAACCTTAGGTTACGCCCATCTCTCAGGCAGGGAAAAAACATCGAACATGCTGGCATTAACCAACCCGACGCCTCCAACCGCAGGTCCAGGCGGAGATGCCTCCTCTTCCCCATCGGGCTGGCTGTGGGTGCTGGGTGCACTGGCAGTAACAGGCGTAGTAGTTTTCATACTCTCCAAACGGAAACATCAAAAAGGGGTTTACAGTGAGGATATTGAAATCACCCCGGCGCTGAATACCGCTTCTATTTCGGCTCCTGCCGGATTATATTACGACAAAACGCACACCTGGGCTTTTATGGAACAAAACGGGCTGGTTAAAATCGGCATTGATGATTTTTTGCAACACATTACAGGCCCGCTAACCCAAATCAAAATGAAAAAACCGGGTGAAAAAGTACGAAAAGGGGAAAAAGTACTTTCGCTCGTCCGCGAAGGAAAACAACTGGAAATTTATTCACCGGTTACGGGTGTTATCAAACAACAGAACCAAACATTATTATCGGCCCCTGACAAAATTAATTCAGCCCCCTATACAGAAGGTTGGGTTTACCAGGTTGAACCCGGAAACTGGATGCGGGAAACACGCTTTATGTTTATGGCCGAAAAATTTAACGAGTGGCTGGAAGATGAATTTATCCGGCTGAAAGATTTCCTGGCATCATCGGCAAACTCAAACCAACTGGTATATAACCACATTGTGCTTCAGGATGGCGGCGAGCTTACGGATAACGTACTTGCCGATCTTGGCCCGGAAGTTTGGGAAGATTTTCAGGCACACTTTATCAATGTATCCAAATAGAGAAATATCTAAACCTTAGTTTTTTACTAAATTAAAAATAGAATTATGAGTATCAATCGAAGAAGTTTTTTTAAAACCATCGGAATAACAGGCTTGACAATTATGGGAGTCAAAGCCTCTGGTGCGCCTGCTTCTGCAGATGATGATACAGAATTTTATGGAATTCTGTACGACTCGAGTATCTGCATCGGTTGCCAGGCATGTGAAAAAGCCTGTGCAAAAGCACACGATCTTCCGGAGCCGGAAGATGAACCGGAAGAAGGTGTTTTGCGAAAAACGAGCGAAACCCAGCGGTGTGTTATTAACAATTATGAAACCTCGGAAGGATTAGTTTCTGTAAGGAACCAGTGCATGCACTGTAACGAGCCCGCCTGTGTTGCAGCCTGCCTCACACAGGCCATGCAAAAAACAAAAGAGGGCCCCGTTATCTGGAGGGAAGATAAGTGCATGGGATGCCGTTACTGTATGTTGTCGTGTCCGTTTGATGTCCCGAAATTTGAGTACGGAAGCGCCAATCCCAAAATTCACAAGTGCGATATGTGCTACGACCGTATCAAAGAAGGGAAACAGCCGGTTTGCGTTGAAACATGCGGCGATGCACTGTTTTTTGGAACACGCCGGGAATTGATTGCAGAGGCACGCAAGAGAATTGCAGAATGGCCTGAAATGTATATCGATGATATTTATGGCGAACATACAGTGGGCGGAACCGGCTATTTGTATTTATCCCCTGTTCCTCATAACGAACTGGGATTTAACCTAAACCTTCAAACCGAGTCGTATCCGTCATTAACAAAAAGTTTCCTCTTTAGTGTTCCTGCGGTCGATGTCCTGGTGCCATCATTACTGCTCGGGCTTCACGCAGCTACAAAACTCAAACAAAATAAAAACGAAAATCATGACTAGTCCAGCATATCCAATTACAAAAGAAAAACAAAAGCAACCCGTTTGGCGATTTATTCTGCAAGAGTTAAAACCCCGGGGAAAATGGCTGACCCCTTTTAACATTATTTCCATTCCCATCATCCTTGTTGGGTTGGCATTAATTGTAATTCGCTTCACACACGGCCTTGGAGCAGTTTCCAATGTTACACAGGAGGTTCCATGGGGATTATGGAAAGGTTTTAACGTAGTTACCGGCGTGGCGTTTGCCGGCGGGGCATATGTATTAACCTTCATCGTGTATGTGTTGAAAGTTGATAAATTCCACTCCATTGTCAGGGTTACCGTGTTGAACGGATTTCTGGCTTACCTGTTTTACACCGGCGCCCTGGTGCTCGATCTTGGGAAACCATGGAATATTTTCAATCCGGTTATTGGGAATAACTACGGAGTAAGTTCCGTTCTGTTTCTGGTAGCCTGGCATTTCATCCTCTATATTCTGGGCCTGCTCATTGAATTTTCCCCGGCAGTTGCCGAGTGGCTTGGTTCGCGGCGGGCACACAAAATTTTATCGGGACTAACATTAGGAGCGGTTATTTTCGGATTCACCCTTTCCGTATTACACCAGTCGGGTTTGGGGGCGCTGTTCCTGATGGCCAAGGAGAAAATTCACCCACTCTGGTATTCTGAATTTATTCCCCTGTTATTTCTTGTGTCCAGTGTTTTTGCGGGACTTTCCATGATTATTTTCGAAGGATCGATCAGCCAGCGGGTGTTTTCCAGTCAAATAAACGAAAAAAGCCGTCGTGAGCGAAAAGAGGTGCTCCAAATCCTGGCCCGGATATGTGGTTTTGGCATGTTTATATACCTGTTCCTGCAATTGCTGGTGTTTATACACGGGCAACGCGGAAGTTATTTAAACACACCCATGGGCTACTGGTTTTTAGTTGAAATGATTGGATTTGTATTTGTCCCAATGACATTATTTATTCTCAGCTATCGTAAACCAAACATCCTGATGATACGAGTTGCCGCTATATTAACTATCGTAGGCATCATCCTGAACCGGCTCAATGTTTCCATCATTGCTTTCCGTTGGGATGCAGCGGTGCGCTATGTTCCCTCATGGATGGAAATTGTAATAAGCATTACTATCATTCTCATTCAAATCTGGTTTTTCAGATGGATTATAACCCGCATGCCGGTGTTCAGTGGATCGCCATCATGGGCAAAAGAAAAACACGAATAATCATGTTGTCGGATTTTGAAAACGACAACCAAAAAAAATAAAAATTATGGAAGGATTTAGTTATACAAACATTTTTGAAACCAAAGGAATCGAATACCTCACTATTATTGCATTTTTTGCGATTCTGATTCCTTTTTGGGCATTGGTGAACAGGAAAGTTAAATATTCTGTTCAGTCACAAAAGAGCAATGGCTTTATAACGGCCAGTTCGCTGCGCATTCCCCAGGGAATATTTTTCAGCAAGTTTCATTCATGGGCCCATCTGGAAAAAAACGGTGAGGCAAAAGTCGGGCTTGATGACCTGCTGCTCCATCTAACAGGAGAAGTTGAGATTACCCACTTAAAAAAACCGGGTGAGCAAATTAAAAAAGGAGATTTACTGGTAGAAATCCGGCACAACGGCAATAACCTGCAAATTCATTCTCCGGTTTCAGGTAAAATAAGTGATACAAATACCCGACTTTCTGAAAATCCCGGGTTGTTAACAGAAAGCCCTTACCGTCTTGGCTGGATTTATTCCATTCAACCCACCAACTGGAAAGCTGAAACCAATTCCTGTTACCTGGCAGAAGATGCAACCAACTGGGCCATTCAGGAATTGGAACGGTTTAAAGATTTCTTGTCTGCAGCCACTGTAAAAAACATGCCGGAGCCCGCAGGAGTTGTAATGCAGGATGGAGGTGAAGTGATTGATAACCCGCTCACTAAATTCCCCCGGGAAGTTTGGGATGATTTTCAGAAAAACTTTTTATCCTGAAAGGTTCCCAGTAACAAGTCAGAACCTGGTTCTTTTTTATACAAAAAACAGTTTTGAGGCGGTGTGATTGCACACCGCCTCAATTGTTCTGGCAGGATTGCTCCTGAAACTAATGTCATATCAAGGCTGGTTTGTAAGAGAAAATCCATAATAATCCAATGATTCTGTGTGCAAATAAACGTTTTGTATTATTTTTATGCCCTTAAACCACTACTTAAAGTATTAAAAATTAACACGATTATGAAAACATTGCAAAACAGAAGAAAATTTCTGCGAACTTCAGCCGCAGGTGCCCTTGGAATGATGGCGTTAAGCCCTTTAGCCTGCAGCCCGGGTGCTGCAACCGACAAAAAAAGTTTTGGGGTGGGCCTGCAACTTTATACCATCCGTGATGCCATGGATGCCGATGTACAAGGTTCGTTACAGAAATTATCGGACCTCGGTTATAAAAACCTGGAGCTTGCCAGTTATTCCGACGGAAAGTTCTATGGACATGCACCGGTTGAATTTAAAAAAATGGTAAATGATTTGGGAATGGTGGTACTCAGCAGCCATACCCAGGTTGAAGCAGAAGGCATTACCCTGGACAATGCACAAAAAATGGCAGATGACCATGCCGAACTTGGTGTAGAATACTGTGTGCAGCCATGGGTTGAGGAAGAAGACCGTAACATTGAGGCATACAAAAAAATGGTAGGCGATTTGAATGAAGTAGGCCGCATTATGAAAGGTGTGGGAATCCAATTTGGCTACCACAACCATAATTTCGAATTTGACAACCTCGATGGCATGGTTCCTTACTACGATATTTTGATGCCCGAATTGGATGCCGACCTGGTTACCATGGAAATTGACCTTTTCTGGGTAACAAAAGCCGGACAGGACCCTGTGGAAATGTTTAACAAATACCCCGGACGGTTCCAGCTTTTCCACCTGAAAGATATGCTTACCAATGAAGCTCCGTTCTTTGATGTAGTTAAGGACGACATCGCCCCGGTTGGCGCCGGCGTTATCGATTTTAAACGAATTCTGGAAGC
>CAYRBS010000078.1:0-9662 GCA_964422335.1 uncultured Mariniphaga sp.
CATTCTGCCTCCGGATGGCCTAAAATTAACTACTTTTGTTCCAATAAATAAATGCTCTTTTCTATGGAACTTTTAAATAATCACGTTACAATACGGCAATTTTCAAAGCAACCTGTTGAACCAAAATTACTGGAAAGCATCCTTTATTCGGGCACGCGGGCCTCTACCACGGGCAACATGCAGGTTTACAGTGTGGTGGTTACCGAAGATGCCACCCAAAAACAAAAACTCGCCCCGTTGCATTTTAACCAGCCGGTTGCCGTAAATGCCCCTGTTTTATTGACGTTTGTCGCCGACTTTAACCGGTTTTCAAAATGGTGCGAGTTCAGCAAGGCCCAACCGGGATATGCCAACTTTCTTTCGTTTTTTACTGCCGCCATCGATGCGTTGCTGGTAGCGCAAAATGTGTGTGTGGCTGCTGAAAACAACGGGTTGGGAATTTGCTACCTCGGCACAACCACTTACAATGCCCGGGAAATTATTGCATTGCTTGATTTACCCCGCCTCACTTTTCCGGTAACTACTGTTGCTGTGGGGTATCCCGACGAGCATCCGGGCCTCACCGACCGACTCCCGCTGGATGGGGTCATTCATCGTGAAAAGTACCGGGATTACACGGAAACGCGCATCAGGGAGTTGTATGCTTACAAGGAAAACCTGGAGTCCATGCAGCAGTTTGTGCAGGAGAACAGCAAAGAAACCCTGGCGCAGGTATTCACCGACGTCCGGTACAAAAAAGCCGATAATGAACTTTTCTCGGAAAAGATGATTGAAACGCTGCGGGAACAGGGATTTCTGGATAAATAACCTGTTATTTCCCCAACGTGTTGACATATCCCATAAACTGCTGGCGGTAGCTGTTGCCAATGGGAAGTTTTTTATGGTTTAAAACCACCATGTTGCCCTCCACGAGTTCCATTTTGTCCAGCGAAATGATGTAGGATTTGTGGATGCGGTAAAATTGGTTTTGGGGCAGTACATCCTCCATTTTTTTCATCGACAGGTTGGCAATAATTTTCCGGTCCTTCAGGTGCACCTGGATGTAGTCGCCCAGGCCTTCGATGTAATAAATATCGGCGAATTTAACTTTATACGTTTTTTTGTTCGATTTAATAAAAATGAAATCGTTTTCTGTCCCGTGCAGAGCGCCTTCATTTTCGAAAGCATTCCGGAGGCGGACCTGTTCTTCCGCTTTAAAAAAAGCTTTGCAAAACCGTTCGAACGAAAACGGTTTTTTCAGGTAGTCGATGGCATCGAGCTCAAAACCCTCCAGTGCGTATTCAGAATAAGCCGTGGTAAAAATTATCAATGGTGCATCTTTCAGGTTTTTCAGAAAGGAAATCCCCGATAATTTAGGCATGTTGATATCCAGAAAAATTAAATCGACTTTTGTATTCTGCAACGCCTGGTGCGCACAAATCGCATCGTTGCATTTGCCTGCAATCACCAGGTTGGGCAGTTTCTGTGCATACTGCTCAATTACCTGCTGGGCAAGGGGTTCATCGTCCACAATAAGTGCTTTTATTTCCATTTTATTTGAGTTTTAGGTGAAGGTTTACTGAATAAAGTTGATTTTTGTGCTCTATTTCAAGAGCGTAATCTTCTGCGGGGTAGAGATGTTGTAACCGCTGTTTTACATTGGCAATTCCAATTCCCCCGTCCTTTTTTTCTGAATTGTTTTCGCCCGGGTCAAAGTTGTTTTCAATCCGGAATTTCAACCAGCCGGGGGTGCCAAAATCGAAGGAGATATGGATAAAGTCCTGCTTGTCGGAGCCGGGGAGCCCGTGTTTAAATGCATTGTCGATAAACGGTTCGAAAAGCAGCGGCGCAATCATTGCCGGCGGCATTTTTCCTTTTATGTCATAACGGATTTGGAGTTGTTCCGAAGCCCGGATTTTTTGCAGTTCCACAAAATTGTCCACAAAGTCGATCTCTTTTTCCAGGGAAATATAGTTCTCACGCGATTCGTAAATAATGTGCCGCATTAAATCCGATAACCGCAGGATAAGCCCGGGCACTTTTTCCGATTTGATTAAAGCCAGCGAATAAATATTGTTCAGCGAGTTAAACAGGAAATGGGGGTTCAGCTGGCCTTTCAGTGTTTTGAGTTCTGCTTCCAGTTTTTGCTGTTCGGTTTTTACCAGTTTCAGGTTCAAATCCTGAAGCGCAATCCAGTCGTTCACAAATTTGAGCAACGAGGTGAATGCCACGTAAATAAATGTGGCAAAAAAATAGGCCGAGTGCAGGTTGGTGTTGAATGAATTAAACTGTTCGTTAAACCCGAATACCTGGTGCAGCGGGTAAATAAACAGCAGCTGGATAAAAATACTGGCAAGGGTTAACAACACAATGAGCCAGAAAACATAAAAAACATAACTTTTTTGTTTCAGGAACCGGGGGATGAGCACATATAAATTAACGTAAACCCCCAGGGCAAACCCCGTGTTTATAACGAGCGCCTTGGCCATAATTTCCAAATCGAAATGCACCCGTTCCTCGTTGAAATAGAAAAAAAACAGGATGAGGGCGGTACTGGCCAGCCAGAACAGGATGTGCCCTGCAATTTTCAAATGTTCGTACAGATGGAATTTTTGCATGTTAAATCCGGTCGTGTTTATGAATCAGTTTTCGGATGTAGTACAACAGCGGATTCCTGTATTTCAGGTTTTTCCAGGGTCTGCTGGAATGAGGCAGGTGCAGCACCTCAACCCCTTTGGCGAGGTAGTTGCTGAACCCTGACTTTTTTGCCTGGCGGCTGATGGTTACATCGTACCAGTCCTTTTTTTGCGATAACGCATCAAAGTTGAAAGACTCCAGGAAAGGTGCCGACAGGAGGGTGCAGCAAAAGCTGAGGCTGTGGGACGTTTTGATGGTTTCGGTGCTTTTTATTTTTTGAAACTGATAAGGAAAGTTGTAGTTGCCTTTTTTATCAACCGTTATGGCGCCAATCAGCCCCGGGTTGGGAGCTGCCGCCATTATTTGCAGCAGTTGCCGGATGGTGTCGGGTTTTATAATCACATCCGATTCAATGATGATGAGTGGTTTTCCGGTTTCCAGTGCTTTTTCACGGGCCATTTGCAGCACCAGTTTGTAGTTGGGCGAAGGGTTACGGGTAATTTCTTCCAGGTGAATGAGATGAAACCCCCATTTATCCCGGGCTTCGGTCAGCAATTTTTTGGTTTCCGGCTGGCTGAAATCGTTATAAACGTAGTATTCGAAACGGGCATCATCTGATGTACAAATGGCTTCAATTGTTTTAATGGCTGTATCCGGTGAATCTTTAACCGGTGTTATTACTATTGCTGCTGTCATGGTTTTTTCCGGTTAAAATCCCTTGAATACGCCTGGTCGGTTGGCATCACCAATATGTCGTCGATGTTTACATGTTTGGGACGGGTAACCACAAAAAGGATGGTTTCGGCAATATCCTGTGCAAAAAGAGGCGTGATTCCTTCGTACACCTGTTGTGCCCGTTCCCGGTCGCCTTTGAAGCGCACCAGCGAAAATTCGGTGTCCACTGCACCGGGGCATACCGACGATACTTTTATGCCATGTTTCAGAAAATCGAGGCGCATTCCTTTGGTGAGCGATTGAACCGCATGTTTGGTGGCGCAATACACATTTCCCATCGGGTAGGTTTCCCTTCCGGCAATGGACGAAATGTTCACAATATGCCCTTTCCCTTTTTTAATCATTCCGGCTGAAATGCGCCGGGTAATGTACAACAAGCCTTTAATGTTGGTATCGATCATCCGTTCCCAGTCATCGGGGTCCCCGTTGTCTATGCCGCTCATTCCAACGGCCAGTCCGGCGTTGTTTACCAGTATGTCCACATCCTGCCACTCACCCGCCAGGCTGTTCACCGCTTTTTCGGTTTCCTGCCGCTCCCGGATGTCGAAACACAGGGCGTGGACCTTTGCGGGCGTTTCATTTTCAATTTTATCCTTCAGCGCTTTCAGCCTTTCGCTGCGGCGCCCGGTAATTATCAGGTTGAAATTATTTTTGGCCAGCAGGAGGGCAGTGGCTTCTCCGATTCCCGAGGTGGCTCCGGTGATGAGTGCTGTTTCTTTCATTATTAGCAATTTGATAATTTTTCCCGAAATTAAAAAAAACATCAAAACTTATGGAAAAATCGCCTACTTAATTACCTTTGCTTTTGCTTTTTTATTCACCAAAAAATCAGCTTATATGAATGAAATTATACAAAAGGAAAAGGAATTTACCATTGATTCCATTCCCGAGCCGGAGAATATTGAAAATGTCATATTCTCGCTGATGGTGAACCCCAACCTGTCGAGCATCAACTATTTCAATGATTTTAGCGAGCAGGTCATTTCTCCTGATTCACTTGGCGATGGCGATAACGATGAAATCGGTGTTTTTGATATTGATGATACCGGCGCCAGTATGGCAATGAGTACGCATGCATTTCATCACCATCTGCAAAATGATCCGAAAATAGGCACCGAAATACTCATTGCGAGGGCGGCCCGTAAAATGATGTGTCTGGGTGCAAAGCCAATAGCGGTCAGCGCCTTTTTGTACCACATTAATTTTGCCGATCCAAATGGCCAGTATATTGCCTCGGGTGCGAAAAAAGGACTGGAAAATGCAGCCAAAAAATTTAACCTGAATGTATCTGACCGGAAAATCAGGTTCGACCATTTCTCCGGACATGGCCCGGTGCCGCCAACCATCATTATCAGTATGATTGGAATGGTTGCCGACAAAAATAAAATTACCACCCACGCATTCAAGAAAAAAGGGGGAAATATATTTTTAATTGGCAGGTCGGTAGATGATATTGGTTCGTCTGAATACCTCGAATTTTACCATGAAATAGCCGATTCCCCGTTGCCTGATTTTAACATTGAAAACGAAGTGAAAATACAAAAAGCCCTGGTAGAATTGCACCGTTTAAACCTGATTCAGAGTGCCAGCCCCATTGGAAAAGGAGGGTTGTTTTTTACCCTGCTGAGGGCAGCCCTGCCCAGCGGTCTTGGTTTTGATATTACCACCGAAGCCGAAACGCGCATGGACTCGTTTTTGTTTGGCGAAGCCATGGGGCGTATTCTTGTGGAAGTAGATACGGAAAAGGAAGACGCCTTTCTGGATTTAATGACCGGGCTTAAAATTCCGTTTTTTACCCTGGGGCACATTACCAAGGGGGAAATCAGGATCGACGACAATTCGCTGGGATATATCGATAAAATGACACCCCAGGTTTAACCGGAAAATAAGTTAACGATTACAGATACTGAATGTCAGCAGTTCCTTATAAAAATTCCGGGTTAAGCAAAAAAGGGCAGGTAGAGGAGATGTTCGATCAGATTTCTCCGCGGTACGATTTTTTAAATCACCTGCTTTCCGCCAATATTGATAAACTGTGGAGAAAGAGAGCCGTTAAGAAACTTGCCCGTTTTCATCCGGAAACGGTGTTGGATATCGCCACCGGAACGGCCGATTTTGCGCTCGCCCTTACCCGGCTGAACCCCCAAAAAATTACCGGCATTGATTTATCGGAAGGTATGTTGAAAATTGGGCGTGAAAAAGTTAAAAAAAGAGGGTGGGAGGAGCGCATCGAACTTATAAAGGCCGACTCGGAAGAACTTCCTTTTGCCGACCATTCTTTTGATGCTGCCACCGTGGGGTTTGGCGTACGCAATTTCGAAAACCTTGAAAAGGGATTGTCGGAGATTTTCAGGGTATTAAAACCGGGGGGCGCTTTTATTGTGCTTGAATTTTCGAAACCACGAAAAACGCCTTTCAGGCAACTCTATTTTTTTTACTTTACCAAAGTGTTGCCCTGGCTGGGAAAAGTGGTTTCTAAAAACAACCGGGCCTATACCTATCTGCCCGAATCGGTCCGCGAATTTTCCGATGGGCACGGTTTTGTTGAATTGCTCGAGGGTGCCGGGTTCGAAAATTGCAATTGGTTTCCGCAAACTTTTGGGATTGCCTCGGTTTACGAAGCTCAAAAACCGGGAGCAGGAGTTTCCAACTCCGGTATTTGAATGTTATTGCGCCGGATAAGGAACTCAAAAACCCAAAATTTAAGGTTGAATACAATAAAAAAACACTTTATTTGTTTGGAATTTAAACAGATTGAACAAAGCCAGGTGAAGAAAATTTTTATTGCCATATTATTGCTGGGCGCCGTGCTGAGTGTATCAGCCCAGAAACAGAAGGTGAACCACTTGACGACCTTCGACGATAAGCTGATTCATTTCGGTTTTTCATTGGGATTAAATGCCCTCGATTTTGGCGTGGTGCATTACAATCCGATTGGAGCAAATCCCGACTTTGAACCTGTCAATTGGCAACTCGATAAAAAGCAGATAAGTTATGACGATAATGTCCGGGCCGATGTGGCGGAACTCATTCCCGGCTTTACCGTGGGCATTGTTTCCAGCTTGCGGCTTTCGCGCGATTTTAACCTGCGTTTTCTGCCCGGTTTGTCATTCGGCGAAAGGCAGCTCGTTTACAATATTGACGTTTGGGATATCGATTACCACCAGCCGCTTCAGTATTATTCCATCAAATCCACCTTTCTCGATTTTCCGTTACTGATAAAATATAAAGCCCGGAGAATAAACAACGATCGTCCGTATGTTGTATTTGGTGGTGCTTTTCGCCAGGACATTTCCCGCACGGGAAAGGAAGATTTGGTGAAACTCACCAACGGGGGTTTTTATGCCGAGGTGGGTGCCGGATGGGATCATTACTTCCCTTTCTTCCGTTTCTCAATTGAGGCGAAAATGAGCCTCGGCCTCAACAACCAGCTTGGGCCAACCCCGAGCCCCACTCAAAGGCAATACTATTCGCAGGCAATTGAAAGTTTGCGTTCGAATATCTTCACGCTGAGTGTTCATTTTGAGTAAACTCATCCGTTTTTCCGGTAAAATTCGCTGCAGATAATACCTGCCGTAACAGCCACATTTAACGATTCGGGGCCTGATGATAAAGCGTGTGCCCCGGGAATCCCCAGCCTGAAATCGATGGAATTTTCCACCTCACGGCTGATACCTTTTCCTTCGTTGCCCAAAACAATGATTGCTTTTCCGGGCAGGGGAGTGCTGTAAATGCTCTGTCCGTCGGAAAATGTACCAACTATTTTAACCCCGGAAGCAGATGCAATTCCGGCCAGTTTTTTGAAGGGAAGGTAGCTGACATTTACCCGGCTGAACGAACCCATACTCGCCTGTATAACTTTCGGGTTGAAAATATCGACCGTTTCGGGGGAACAAAACAATCGGTCAATGCCAAACCAGTCGCAGGTACGGACAATGGTTCCCAGGTTGCCCGGATCCTGAATCCCGTCCAGGTAAAACGACCAGCCTTCAAGTTGCCGCGGAAGCTCACCGGCCGGCGGAAGTTCACAAATTGCCAGGCTGTGTTGGGGCGTTTGGAGCAAACTTGCTTTTTTTAGTTCTTCCCGCCGGGCTTCCGTTATTTTTTCTGCCTTTTCTGTAGTGGGGGCGTTGTTTTTCAGGAAAGTTTCGGTGGCAAAAAGTTCTTTTACCCTGAAGCCCGAATTTAAAACTTCAGCCACATTTTTATCTCCTTCAACAATAAACAAATGTTCTTTTTGCCGGTGTTTTTTTAACGCGAGCGATTTTACAAGTTTTATTTTACTTTTACTGATCATTGCAATTGGTTGGAACTGGTAAAATAAATCTGCCAAAGTTACTGTTTCCATCTAAACACTTCATTATTTTTGTTGAAATTAAAGTAAGTATTTTGAGCAAGAAAAAAACAGTTCAATTACAGCATATATGGAAAACAACCGCTTTACTAGCGGCGGTCTTTTTGTTTTCGTGTTCTCCTGTGAAATTTGTTCCGCAGGACAGGTACCTTTTAAATAATGTTTCGGTTGATATCGAGAATTCCAACATCAACCGGGAGGAGGCAAAATCGCATATCAGGCAAAAGGAAAACTATAAAATCCTGGGATTTGCCAAATTTCATCTGTGGTTGTACAATCTTTCTTCAAAAGACAATGCCGACAGTTGGCTTAAACGGATTGGCGAACCCCCCGAGGTGTACGATCCGGTGTTGGTAACTGCTTCGGAGGAGCGGTTGAAACAATACCTGGGCAACAAGGGCTATTTCAGGGCAACGGTTGATTCAGAAGTGAAACTGAAGGAGAAGAAACAAAAGGCAAACGTCCGGTACCGGGTAAAAACCGGAGAGCAGTATAAAATTGAAAAAATTAATTACCATATTGCCGATTCAGCGCTGGAATCGTTGTTTCTCCGTGATTCAATCCGGAATCACATCAGGCCGGGCACCCCGTTCGATTTTAACCGCCTGGAAGAACAACGCGAAAATATTGTGGATTTATTTAAGAATGAAGGGTATTATTATTTTTCGAAAAACAATATTAGCTACCTGGCCGACAGCAGCCTCCACGAAAAAAATATTGTGCTTGATTTGTTTATTGGAAACGAGGAAGGCCGGGATTCGGCGCGGATATTTAAACCCCATTACCTGAACCATTTTTATATATCGGTTTTGCAGGGGTCTGCACCGGTTGCATCGGAACAAAGCGATGAAAGGGATTTTTCAGATACGCTCCGGTGGGACAACTTTACCTTGTACCGTGGAAACGAGATTAAATACAACCAGGGCCTTTTCGATAACCTCATGCAAATGGAAAGCGGCTCGCTTTACCGGCTGGATGATGCCAAAAGTACTTTTGACGCGTTTAACCGCCTGATGCAGTTCCGGTTTGTCGATATCCAGTTCAGGGAGTCGGAAAGCCGGAGAGACACAAATTTGCTCGATTGTTATATCCGCCTGGCCCCGTTAAACAAACAGGCTGTTTCTTTCGATCTGGAAGGCACCAATACGTCTGGAAACCTCGGCGTTGCCGGGAATGTAAACTATTCGCACCGCAATCTTTTCAGGGGGGCAGAATTGTTCAGGGTAAACTTTAAAACGGCGGTTGAACGCCAGCAGCGGGTGGTGGAGGACGAAACGGAATATTTCAACACGCGTGAATTTGGGGTGGAAACTAACCTTACTATTCCCAAGCTACTGGGCCCCGGGAATGCGGTGAATGCCCTGCATGACTTCCTTCCCAAAACCATTTTTACCCTGGGGTATAATTTCCAGCGCAGGCCTGAATATACCCGCACCATCTCAAATATTAAATTTGGTTACGACTGGATGACCACCCCCCACATGAAACATACCTGGAACCTGATCGACTTTAACATGGTCAGGCTTTACCGGTTCGATCCCGACTTTATTGATCTGATTAAAGATTTATACATAAAGAGCAGTTTTACCGATCACCTCATTCTGGCAATGAATTATGGGTTGGTTTACAATACCCGGAAACCGGGCTCCAATCAAAATTATTCTTACCTCAGGTTTAATATAGAATCGGCGGGCAATCTGCCGCGATTGCTTTCGTCGGTTTTTAACAGGCCTGTTAACCAAACGGTTGATACGCTTGGTTTGGGTGTTGCCGAATATTATGAGATTTTGAACACCCGGTTTGCACAATACGTCAAGTCGGATGTTGAATTCCGGTACGGATACATCATCGATAAATACAATGCGCTGGTGGGCCGTGCTTTTCTGGGGGTTGGCCAGCCCTACGGGAATTTTGATGTGCTGCCGTTTGAGAAAAAGTATTTTACCGGCGGCGCCAA
>CAYRBS010000079.1:0-9655 GCA_964422335.1 uncultured Mariniphaga sp.
CAGGGAGGAGACGATGATTTGCCGTTCTGAAATTACAGCACAACATTTATTGACCCGATGATTTGTATTGTGCATTAGCACTGCACACCTGCCAACCAACAGGGGATTTAGGACAACCTAATTGAAAAGTTAGTTCCGGTTTTATTATCCCCTTTTGGTTTTGCTTTTATTGTTTTGTCTTTTCACAAATATTCATTCCCTCCTATTTCAATAAAAGAAATTACTTTTGCGTTGTAATAAAGCAACAATTTTTACAATGAATTACAAGCTGTTGATTTTTATTGTTTTGTTTTTTGCAGTTGGCTGCAAAGAAAAATTCACACCCAAACCGCGCGGTTTCTTCCGGATCAGTTTTCCGGAGAAAAAATACCAACCCCTTGCCAGTCAATTCCCTTACCAGTTTGAAATACCGGAATATGCAAAGGTAACCCCCGACAATCAAAACCCTGACCAATCCTGGTGGATAAACCTGAAAGTTCCCGAAAACAAAGCTGAAGTACATATTTCTTATTACAACCTGGAAATGAATGAAAAACCTGCCCGGGAACTTTTATCTGAATTTATGGAAGAAACCCGGGAACTGGCCTACAAACATTCCATTAAAGCCAATGCCATTGAAGAACAAATTTTTGTTAACCAGGGGCAGAATGTTTACGGAACGGTTTACCATATTGAAGGGAATGCTGCCTCGCCCATCCAGTTTTTTCTTACTGACAGTACCCGCCATTTTCTGAGGGGAGCGCTCTACATAAAGGCAACGCCCGATATCGACTCGCTTAAACCAGTGGTCGATTTCCTTGAACGCGACGTAGTCCGCCTCATCGAAACCACTAAATGGGAATAATGACCGTTGCAAAAATTGTAAATACCCACACCGGAAAACTGGGCATCTGGAAATTGACGGAACCCAGTGAAAAACTGGCTGAAAGCTACTCTTTTTCTACAGCCGAAAAAAACGAATTTAACCAGTTAAAAAACGAAAAACGAAAAAAAGAATACCTTTCCGTGCGCCTGCTGCTGGAAGAAATGACACAGGAAAAAACCACCATAAGCTACAGCGCCAGCGGAAAACCACGTTTAAAAAACAATACACCGCAAATCAGTATTTCGCATTCTCCTGAGCTGGTGGTAATTTTATTATCCGAACAAAATGCAGGGGTCGATGTGGAAAATATTTACCGAAAAACAACCGGCATCGCCCGCCGTTTTCTTTCTGACAAAGAATTGGAAGACACCCAAAACATGCCGGAGCCGCAGCTTTCCAGAATATTGTACTGGAGTGCAAAAGAAGCGATATTCAAATATTCACCGCTGACTGAAATCGAATTCAGGTCACACATTTTCATCCATCCTTTTCTGCCGGAACCCGCGGGAGGAAAATTTAATGGTGAACTGCGTAAAGAAGGGCAAACCAACAAGTTTGCCTGCCACTACTTTTTTTACGAAAACAATGTGGTTGTTTATTGTGTTGAAGAAGAAAAAAATTAAAAATGAGAAATCCGGAAAACCATATTCTCGTCATTTTTGGAGCTTCGGGCGATTTAACCAAAAGAAAATTAATTCCCGCCCTGTTTGACTTATACCAGCAAAATCTGCTGCCTGAAAAATTTGCCGTACTGGGCGCCTCACGCACCGCCCTTTCCGACGAGGAGTTTCGAAAAAAAGCCGCTGAATTTTTGCCTTCCGAAAAAGATACCGATGAATTTAAAAAGTTGCTTTTTTACCAACCCACCAAACCCACCGAACCGACTGCGTTTGAAACATTAAAATCGCGGATTGAAGAGTTAGGAAATGAAAAGGACATTGAACCCAACTATATTTTTTACCTTTCCACCCCGCCATCGATTTATGAAGTTGTTGCCAAAAACCTGGCAGAAAAAGGGTTAAGCAAATCGTCAAACCATTTCAGACGGATCATTGTAGAAAAGCCATTTGGAACCGATCTGAAATCGGCCCGGAAGCTGAACATCAATTTGCTGCATTATTTCAATGAGAACCAGGTGTATCGTATCGACCATTACCTGGGCAAGGAGAGTGTTCAAAACATGCTTGTCACCCGCTTTTCCAACGGTATTTTCGAACCGCTCTGGAACCGGAATTATGTGGACCGGGTAGAAATCACTTCTGCCGAAAGCCTTGGTGTGGAAGACCGCGGTGGCTACTACGAACACTCCGGGGCATTGCGCGACATGCTGCAAAACCACCTGCTCCAGTTGGTTGGATTTGTTGCCATGGAACCCCCGGTGGTGATTGAAGCCGATGCCATCCGCAACGAAATTGTAAAAGTTTTTCAATCGCTACGGCCCATAACCGAAGGCCAGGTTTCAAAATATGTTACCAGGGGGCAATACATCGGTTCCACCATTAGCGGGAAAAAAGTAAAAGGCTACCGCGAAGAAACGGGTGTTGATACGCATTCGCGGACAGAAACATTTGTGGCCATGAAATTTTTTATCGACAACTGGCGCTGGGGCGGAGTGCCTTTTTACATCCGGACCGGGAAAAAACTCCCAGCGAGGGTTACCGAAATTGTCATCCACTTCAAACAGGTGCCCCACCACCTGTTCAACAATGCCGGAGAAACAGGGCCGGTTGACAACCAGCTGGTTATCCGCATTCAGCCCGATGAGGGGATTTTGCTGAAATTCAGGATGAAAACACCGGGCGCCGGTTTTCAGGTGCAAACGGTTAACATGGATTTTCACTATTCGGATCTGGCTGAAGTACGGTTGCCATCGGCTTACGAACGGCTCCTGCTCGACTGTATGCAGGGCGACGCTACCCTTTATTCGCGCGGCGATGCGGTGGAAGAAGCATGGAAATTTGTTCAACCCATATTAAATGCCTGGAACAGCAACCCCGATATTCCGGTTTACGGTTATCCGGCAGGCACATGGGGCCCCGAGAGTTCAGACAAACTTATACGGGGCGGGCAATGGCGCTACCCCTGTAAAAATCTTTCGAACGACGGCACTTATTGTGAACTGTAAAACCAAAATAATATTTATATTTAGCCACTTAATTCTGAAATTATGGCAGCTTCAACAGAAGTAAAAATTTACAAAAAACCAAAAAAGGTTTGCAAAGCGGTTGCCCGTGAGATTCGGAAGCTCACCCAGGAGTCGCCACAACCACGTTTCGATATTGCCCTTTCCGGAGGGAGTACCCCCAAAAAACTGTTTCAATTACTTGCAGAAAAACACAGGGAAACCATTCCCTGGGAACGTATCCATTTTTGGTGGGGGGATGAACGGTGTGTGCCACCCGACGACGATGAAAGCAATTTTAAAATGACCCATGAATTTTTGTTTTCACAAGTGCCTGTCCCGGCTGAGAATATTCACCGGATAAAAGGTGAAAATCCGCCGGAAGAGGAGGCCGTTCGATATGCCGCTGAAATAGATAAGAACCTGAACCACCGGGACGGAACTCCGGTATTTGATTTAATCATACTGGGGTTGGGCGATGACGGCCATACCGCATCAATATTTCCTGATCAGCTGGGGCTTTTAGAAGACGACCGGACCTGCGTGGCAACTCAGCACCCGGTTTCCGGCCAGCATAGAATTACCCTTACCGGCAATGTGCTGAACAATGCCAACCAATTATTTTTTTTGGTAACGGGCGAAAACAAAGCAATGCGGGTTTCAGAAATCATGAACAACGACGAATCGGCCAGGCTGCTGCCGGCTTATTATATTGAACCCAAAAACGGTTCCCTCATTTGGTTTATCGACGAACCGGCGGCTTCAAAAATCAGCTGAGTTATTCTCACTTTGCAGGATTCAGCCCTAAAATCTCCATGCCAAACTTCAACGTTTCGCGGGTAACTTCTTCTACCGAGCCGGAAGTCAGTTCACACGCAATTACATGATCGCCCGCACCGGGAAACGCCACTTCCACCTTCTGCCCGGCAGGGGTGCCCAATTGGCTGAACATTTTCTGCATGGCATCCACTTTTACCACTTCGTCCTGGTTTTCATCGTCTTTATAATAGTAACCAAGAAAAACGGGTACATTCACCCGGCTGAAAGTTTCTTTTTTCATAGTGGCATCTACCAGTTGCTGCAGGTAAACCACAGCCTCGAGCCGGTATTTACAATACCAGTACCGGCAATCTTTCGAGTCCGGGTCCTCATCGGAAACCCTGTATTTTCCATTGTAAACCGAACGTGCCAGCTGCAGGCCCCAGGGTTTCGAAAGTAAAAAGGCTGTGCCGCTGTTAATCCGGATATTGGGCGAATATAATATCAATCCATCCACATACTCCGGGAAGTCAGCTGCCAGTTTCAGCGCCAGTGTTCCGCCGGTGGAAGTACTCATAATAATCACATCCTTTCCCAGGCTGCGCGCTACCATCAAAGCTTCCTTAGCCGATTCCCACAAACGATCGGGAGTCATATCCACCAGCGGGTCGTCCGTTTCAAGTCCATGCGAAGCCAATCGCGGAAAATAAGCGTTCATCCCAAAATGTTTTGCAAACGCCATATTCGCCGGATTTCCTTCATACCACGAAGCTGAAAAACCATGCAGGTAAAGCAGGCAGTAATCTGTGCGTTCCTTCACTGAATCGTTTGCCCGGATAATCCTTGCTTCGTTGTCAGGCCGGATAGTTAATTCAGCTTCATTTTCTTCAATGTATAATTCAATATTATTGATACTGGCAGGAATTGAAGGAAGGTTTTTGTCCAACTCAGGGCCAGGGGGTTTCGGGCCAAAAAAATAAGCAGCTACAAGAACCAGCAGGAAAATCAGAAGGTACCGTTTTGATTTTTTCATTATTCAGCAAATTAGTTTTACTCACATTAAAGGTATGACATTTTATTTACTTCAAAACTCAATGGTCAGTTGCACCGGCACTTTCCGTTCTTCCTGATGAAAATTGGAAAGCGTCAGTCCAAGAAGCCGGATTCCTTTACTGAAGGGTTCGGAATAAAGCAACTCCTTTGCCCCGGCAATCAACTCCTTTTTTGAAGTAACCCACCCGGTAATGGTTTTGCTCCGGGTGTGCTGTTCAAAATCGGCATACTTGTATTTCAGCGTAAGGGTTTTGGCTTTTGTCTCTGCTTTTTGGGCCCGGTTCCAAAGAATTTCTGCAATTTGAATCAGTTGTTCTTCCAGTTCATTTCTCCGGAAAAGGTCGGAGGAAAAGGTTTGCTCTGCCCCCACCGATTTACGTTCGCGGGTAGGTTGCACCGGACGATGGTCTTCGCCACGGGATATTTCGTAATAATAATTTCCCGCCTTCCCAAAAAGACGCACCAGTTCGAACCGGTCGATTTTTTTTAAATCGCGTCCAAACCAGATACCCATTTTGTTCAATTTTTCCGCCGTAACCTTTCCAATGCCAAA
This sequence comes from uncultured Mariniphaga sp., assembly GCA_964422335.1. Taxonomy (GTDB): domain Bacteria; phylum Bacteroidota; class Bacteroidia; order Bacteroidales; family Prolixibacteraceae; genus CAYRBS01. The sequence goes on from CAYRBS010000079.1 coordinate 5,353, forward strand.
AAACTTACGCACTTCCAGTTCCTCGATAAATGGTTGAGCCTGAGCAGGTGTTACCACAAAAATCCCGTTGGGTTTGTTTACATCCGAGGCCACTTTTGCCAGAAACTTATTGTAAGAAACTCCTGCCGATGCAGTTAATCCGGTAACTTCGAAAATCCGTTTTCTGATTTCCTGTGCAATGAGCGTAGCCGAAGGTTTTCCTTTCTTGGCAAAAGTCACGTCGAGGTAGGCTTCATCAAGCGATAAAGGCTCCACCAAATCGGTATATTCAAAAAAAATTGCCCGGATTTGATTTGAAACTTCTTTGTAGCGGTCGAACCGGGGCTTTATAAAAATCAGTTCCGGGCATTTGCGTTTGGCAACCTGCGAGGACATGGCCGAACGCACCCCAAACTTCCGGGCTTCATAACTGGCTGCAGCTACTACACCCCGCTCACGTGAACCACCCACAGCCACCGGTTTGCCTTTAAGCGACGGATTATCGAGTTGCTCCACCGATGCATAAAAAGCATCCATGTCGATGTGGATAATTTTTCGGATATTATCTACACTCATGAACTAATGATCCGTCCGATGCGTTCATCCAACCGGCCCTGGTCGGAGGCAAAACTGGCGAGCCCTGCCAGGTTAAGCAAGGTGTCGATGGCCAGTTCACCGCCGGCAATCCGTTCGGCCCAACGTTCGTGTTTCGGAATTTTTCCGTCCGCCGAAATGTGGTTTAAATCTTTATCGCTGAGGTAAGGAAACATATCGCTGCATCCTGCCCGGTGCACACGGTCGATAAGTTCGTTCCCGTTTTGCGGGCAGTTACGGGCAAGGTCTTTCGCCAACTCCAGTTCTTTTTCCGTTACGTCCCAAATTTTTTCAGGAAAATAAGCCGCCGCCTCTGTGTGAATCCCTACTGGATAAATTTCTACGAGCCGCGACCGGAAGTTTCCGGATAGTTTTTCTTTTCCTTCGGAGGCAACTTTTGTTGGCATGGTAAATACATCCACCCCGGCCAAATCGTCGAGTTGCTGGTAATTCCGAAGGCTGGCAGCAATTAGTTTGGTGGGTTCTGCATTATCCCGGGTCAACTCATTCACCCATTTCTGTGATGCCAGCACAGCGCGCTCACCGGCGCCGGAACCATCTCCCAGCCCGTTATCGCTGATGTAGGCACCAATCCGGCCCAGGAAAACATTCAGGTAATTGGGTTGGGTAATGGCGGCAACCATCACATTTTGCCGGGCCGAAAATTCAAGCGTAAAATTGATTTTCACTCCCCGCTCCCTAAGTTTTTTAGCCGCAAGTAATCCTGAAGCGGTATAAGGCACTTTCACAATAAACTGATCCGGGCAAATTTCAAAATAACGCATTCCGTAGTCAACGGTTGCCTCCATATCGTGGGCTGCATCTGTGTGGAGTTCCACACTCACAAACCCTCCAAACTTTTTCGCAAGCCGCAGTCCGTGACGGGCATTCAGGATAAAGGCAATTTCAATAATTTGCTGCTGCGGGGGCAACGGTTTGACTATCTCCTTCGCCCCGGCAATAAATTCATCGTAAATACCTTTTTGGATTTCCTTGTTCACAAGGGTATTGTTGGTTGTCAGGGCAGTCATTTCCGCTGTCCATATTCTTTCGGCCTCTTCCATGTCACCCGTGTCGAGCCACAATTCAGTACCCACTGCTTTGAGGTTTTTCCAGAACGAATCGGGACGGGCATCTACCGGAGATTCGTCAACACCTTCTGTAATAAACGACTTAATTTTTTCACTGAGTGAATTATCCATGGCAATCAATTTTAAATTCATCCATAAAGTTAACACTAAACAGGCAAAAGGGAAAATCAAACGGTGTTCTTTCCCCGGTGGTTAAATTTTCCGCGAAGGGTATCAAAATCATCCTTGTTGTTATTTGATTCCCTCTGACCGGAATACATAACCGGAAAAAACAATAAAAGTGCGAATAAACCTGAACGTTTCACTTTAGCTGTTTTTTATGATTATGGTATATCTTCCTTCCTTTAATTCAAAACGACCTGTTTTGAGATTATCAAGATGCTCATACACAAAATCTTCACGCTGATCTTTTTCCATGAATATTTCCTGTGATTCCTCCATTTGCAATTCCACACTGGCCGTTGTACCTTCGGGTATTTCAAAACGATAGGTGCAGGTACCGTTTTCTTTTTTCCAGCTTGAACCGATTTTACCGAATGGTGATTGATAGGTGCAGTTTACATGATCCAAGCCTTCTGGAACCGCAGGAGTTAACCGGAATTTTTCAAATCCCGGATGATCAGGGTCGGGTCGAATGCCTCCCAGCCAACGGTAGAACCATTCCGAAACGGTTCCAAACATCGGGTGGCAGTTTGAGTAGGTATTATCGCTCTCTTTCCATGTTTCCCATAAGGTAGTGGCCCCGTTATCAATCATATACCCCCAACCGGGAAAAGCTGTACTGTTAACGATATTAAAAACTTTTTCGGGAGAAGCATACTTCGACACCGCCTCCAAAATATATTTGGTGCCGAAAATACCCGTTGTAAAATGACCCGACGGTGCGCTTTCAATTGCTTTCAATAGAGAATCGACAGCTTCATCCGTTTCTCCGGCAGGAATAATGTCATAGTACAGCAGACTGGCAAACAGGGTTTGTTTGTTCATCTCTCCTTTCACAGGTTTTTCCCAGAATTTTCTCCGGATAAGTTCTTCGAGCCTTTCGGCCAGCTGATCGTATTGCCTTTTATTTTCATTGTCTCCCATTACGTCAGCGAATTCCCTCATTATTTTTGCACAAAATAAATAGTGGGAGGTTCCTGTTAATTCCACCGGAACGGGTTCCATCGACTCATGATCTCCGAGTCCTGTGTTAACAATCCCGTCGGGGTGAATCCTGGCAGCCTTTTCCATCCATTTTTTATTTATATCGTACATTTCTTCCACAAAATCAATATCATTATAATAGAGGTACAGGTAGTATTGAGTGGTTAAAAAGGCTGATTCCCAGCTTAACCCGCAATATTGGATTCCCACATAAGGAGCAGTATCCACGAAAACAGAGTCATTCATGGCATCCACCCAGTCATACACGGTTTTACGGTAGAAGGAGTTCATGTCGAAATTATAGATAAAGGACTCGCTAATTGCGTTGAGGTCTCCCCCGTAACCAAATTTTTCCCTTGCCGGACAATCCGACTGAACACTAACAAGATTGGATCGAAAGGTCCTTTCGGTTGCTTCCTGTATGGAATTAAGCAAAGGGGATGAGGATGAAAAACGATTTTTATCGGGGACATTTGTTTGAAGAAACAACCCTTCAATATCTGCAGTTTCGGGTTTTTCCTTCAACCCCGAAATTTCCATGTACCTGAATGTATGGAACGTAAATTCAGGTTGATACCAGACTTCCGTAGTGTCGCCGAAAATATAGGTATCGGCCTGCCATGCGGTATCAGGGGCTCCGGGGCCGCCCATTCCGGGACGCTTAATTTGACCGCATACCGCAGTCATCGGGTTAAGACTTCCATCTGAATAAATCCGTTCACCAAACCTGAAGGTAATGCTATCCCCGGGCTGGCCTTTTAGCTTCATACGGAAGACCCCAGCAAAATTAACGCCCAGGTCAGCAATATAGATACCCTCCTGAGGTGAGTAGATATCTACCGGCGTTATCCTTTCGGTTATTTGAACCGATGGGAAAAAAGCTTTTTGTAATTTTCCTCCTGGTCCTTCTGCATGAACAGCATTCTTCCAGGACGAGTCATCGAAGCCGGGTTTATCCCAGCCATTTATCTCTTCACGGGCATCATACACTTCACCCAGAAAAACATTGTTTTTCATAACCGGGCCGTAGGAAAACCGCCAGGAATCATCTGTAACCATAACCTCTTTTTCTCCGTTTTCATATACGATTACAATCTTTCCAATAAAAACAGGCCTTCCAACAGGCAGTACTTCTCGCAGATTCCTTCTCCCCCACATTTTCAGGGGCAGTGGATTGTAAAAACCATTTCCCAGCGTAACCCCAATACAGTTGGTGCCCTGATTTAATAGATCTTTGATGTCGTATTCAGAGTAATATATGCGCTTTCCAAAATCAGTCCAGGCAGGATCAAGCATGTTTTTCCCGGGATTTTTCCCGTTGATTCCCGCTTTATAATAGCCGGCAGCAGTAATTACCAGACGGGCCGATTTCACTTCATCCTTTACATTGAAATCCTTTCTAAAAAGAGGCGATGGATCATTTAAGTAGAAGAGTGAATCATCGGAAGGCATTTGTTTTCCATCGCCGATCCACTTCGCATCACCGCTGTTGC
>CAYRBS010000080.1:0-7471 GCA_964422335.1 uncultured Mariniphaga sp.
TAATGGGTTTCTTTTTACGGGCAGAGTCTGCTGTTGGATTTTTTTCAGCATTTTATTAACAGTTGTTACTACCGGGCGTTGATTGGTTGATTTTCACTCCGTGTAACTTTCGGAAAATATCCTCTATCCGCGGGGCTTCTGATTTTCTTACGGAGAAAAACAATTCACATTGTACTTCAAACCGGGTGTCAGTAATGTTCAGGTTTTCCTGTTTTATAATTTGCATCACCTCGTTCATTCGGCTGTAGGAGTAATAGAGCCGGAAGTTAACCTCCACGGTTTTGGTAATAATTTTTGCATTTTTCAGTGCATCGGCAGCTGCATTGCGGTATGCGTTTATAAGTCCGCCTGTTCCCAGGAGCGTGCCTCCAAAGTACCGGACAACCACGATTAAAACCTGGGTTACATCAAAACTTTGCAGTTGCCCCAAAATGGGTTTGCCGGCGGTGGAGGAGGGCTCACCGTCGTCGTTGGCACGGTAGCTGATCTCTTCAGTTCCCAACCGCCAGGCATAACAATGGTGGCGGGCGCTATGATGTTCTTTTTTTAGTTGGGCAAGAAGTTCTTTTATTTCTTCTTCTGTGTTTACCGGGAAAGCATAGGCCATGAATTTGCTTCCCTTGTCTTTAAAATAGCCTTCACTTTTGGTTGTTATGGTTTTGTAGGTGTCTGTCACTACATGGTCAGTTTTTTTTCAATGTCTTCAACGTATTGTCTGAAGTTTTTGTCGGTATCTTTCAGGTTATTAACTGTTTTGCAGGCATGTAGCACTGTTGCGTGATCTTTATTTCCAATTTGTGCGCCAATGCTTGCCAGCGAATATTTGGTAAGGCTTTTCGAGAAGAACATGGTAATTTGCCGGGCCTGTACAATTTCGCGTTTGCGGGTTTTTGTCTGCAGCGATTCAACCGGCATGTTGAAATAGTCGCAGACTACTTTTGAAATGTATTCGATGGAAAGCTCCCTGTTTGAATTCTTCACCAGCTTGTTGATGAGCTTGGAAGCAAGGTCGAGCGTAATTTCCCGTTTGTTGAGCATTGACTGGGCAAGCAGCGAAACCAGCGCCCCTTCCAGTTCGCGCACATTGTTGGTAACGTGGGAGGCAATGTATTCAAGTACTTCTTCAGACAATGAGATACCGTCTTTGTAAACCTTTCGGCGAAGGATTTCCATCCGCGTATCAAAGTCGGGGTTTTGCAAATCGGCCGTAAGCCCCCATTTAAAACGGGAGAGTAACCGTTGTTCCATCCCCTTCAGTTCGATGGGCGGTTTATCGGATGTTAAAATAAGTTGTTTTCCGGTTTGGTGCAGGTGGTTGAAAATATGAAAAAAAGTTTCCTGGGTTTTTTCTTTTCCGGCAAACTCATGCACATCGTCTAAAATGAGAACATCAATCATTTGGTAGAAGTGCAGGAAATCGTTGCGGTTGTTGTTGCGGGTAGCTTCGGTAAACTGGGTTTGAAACTTGTTGGCATTTACGTAAAGGACCACCTTATCAGGCTGGCGTTCTTTTACTTCAATTCCAATTGCCTGGGTGAGGTGGGTTTTTCCAAGTCCCGAATTTCCGTATATCATGAGCGGGTTAAAAGCTGTTCCGCCCGGGTTGTGCGAAACTGCATAACCGGCGCTGCGTGCCAGCCTGTTGCAATCGCCTTCCACAAAATTTTCAAACGTATTGTCGGGCTTCAGTTGCGGATCGATTTGCATCTTTTGGATACCGGGAATTATGAACGGGTTTTTAATGGTCTTTTTTTCGTCTGACTTTAGCGGAACAGTTAGCGGCTGGTTCTGGATTTTTGAATTGTTGTTGGTCGGATAGCTCACCGTGTAGGGCGAGCCGTTTTCCCGGGGGCTTCCCATTACCACATTGTACTCCAGTTTTGCACCGTTTCCAAGCACCATGCGAAGTGTTTTTCGGAGGATATCGATAAATTGTTCTTCGAGGTACTCGTAGAAAAAAGCGCTGGGTACCTGGATTGTTAGTACTTTGTTTTCGAGTCTTACGGGTTCAATTGGTTCAAACCATGTTTTGTAACTACTTCCGGGCACATTGTCCCTGATAATATTCAGACATTTTTCCCATGCAGTCAGATGTTCGCTGTTCATTTAATTCTGTCGGATTTTGAGGTTCTACAAAAATTCCATTTTTAATTCCCGAAAGCAAAATTTGCGAAAAAAAAGTTTAAAAAAAAATCTGTTTTGCCTTGACTTTTTAAAAATCTGTTTAGTGGTTTATCAATGAGGCGCTTAATTTTTTTATTTTTTTTAAAATAAATAAAATGCTGATGTTCAGTTTATTATGGTTAACTTTTTGACTGATAGTCCCCTATCTGGTTGGTAGTGATAGGGTTTTTGATTTTCGTATTTTACTTATCCACAAAAGGGCGTTTATTTGTCGAGCGATTGAAGTGCTTTTTCCAATTTTATTAACCTTCCGTTTCTGAATGCAACGATGGTGGCATCGGGTAATTTTTTTTGGGCTTTTTTGTGGAGTTCGGCTATCTCCACAAAAGAATCTGAATTACCGGCCAGGTAGGTATATGCTCCGCTTGCTTCATATTCTTCTATGGGGCCAAGGCCTTCAAAATAATCAGAATCGAGGGGGATTTTCTTTTCCGAAGAAACGAGGTGTACCCTGAAACTGATGTTTTTCTCTGACGCATCGCCCGCAGCGCTGATATAAACTTTTTTCCCCAGGTCGAGGGCCGAAAAGTGAAGGTAACGCTCGGGATTGAGCCTGATATCGTTGATAAGGGTACTTAAGTCACCCGAAAGGGTGTTGACCGATTGGTAGAGTTGGTCGTCGTTGAGCAAAAGCCCGGCCGAGTTTTCGGTACTTTCGAGTTTGGCAAGCACGGCGCTGATTTGGTTGGTTGCCTCCTGCAGTTTGGCAAAGACGGGTGAAACCGGCAGCGTCGATAAGGTATCGCTTAGGGCCGAAAGGTTTTGAAGGGTATTTTCCAGCTCGTCCGTATTTTGGTTAAAGGTGGTGGTAATATCATCGAGATTGGTAATAATATTGCCCACGCTTTCTTTTTCGGAATAAACAATTTCCTGCAAATCGGCGGTTGTTCTCTCAATGTTATATATGGTTTGATTGATATTTTCAAAGCTTTCAGAAAGGTTTTCCCGGGCATCTTCGTTAAAAATAACGGTGAGAACTGTAATGGCTGAATCAATGGTTCCCAGCAGTTCTTCGGCTTTGTTTTTTATGGGCAGTACCTGCATACTTACCTGTTCTTTCAGGTCGCTTTCAATATCGCCCTGAAGGGTATCGTTGGGCTGGTGGTACCTGTTTTCTGTGCCCAGGTTCAGTTTTATCGAGCGGGTACCCATTAAATCACTGCTTACAATTTGTGCCACTGTATTTACCGGCAGTTTCACCGAGGAATCAATGGTAAAAGTAACCAGTAACCTGCCCGAGTTGTCGGGGGTGAATTGTAAATTTTTTACCTGACCAACCTGGTATCCGCTTAAAAGTACTTTGTTCGATTCTGAAAGTCCGTCAATCCGTTCATAAATTACATGGTATTCATTCGATTTTTTGAAAATATCGTTCCCTTTCAGAAAACTCAATCCCCAAACCAGAATTGCAACCGATATAAAGATGAGTATCCCAAGTTTTGTATATTTAGAAATTTTCATTTTTATAAATATTATTAATTAACCAAATGTATAAATTTTGTTTAAAGTTTACCGAGGGTTGTTGGGCGAAACACTGTTGTTACAAATATTTTGTGGTGCCTGGTGGTGGTTATTTTGTATGAAAACTTTTTCAGCATTTTTATCATTCGGTTTCGATTTAAAAATTTTGGTAAAATTAGGGAAATCATAAAGGAATTACATTTTTCTGAGTGCCTTTTTTACAGAAATTAATTCATTGTTTTCGAAAGCTACCACAAAGGCGCCGCTGAATTTAGCCTGAAGACGGGCTTTTTCGCTACGGGCTTTTTCAACGGAGTTGAATTTCCCCACATAGTAACGGTACATTTTTTCACCATTTATTTCAAATACCCCCGGTTCACCTTTAAAGCTGGGGTGGGTTATTTTTAAAGGTCTTTCAAGGGCGGCAATCTGAACCGAAAAGAAAATGTTTTTCTGCCCTGGTTCCTGTTTTTCTCCGGGCGATGCAAGGCTTTCGTTGTTATTGCCCGGGTTGTTGATAATGTTGGGCATTTCCGGTTGCTCCCGGGATACCAGGCGGAAACTGCTTTTTTGTTCTATTTTCTTTTTATAATCCCTGAAAGCCCTGAAAATGGCTGAAGCAAGGTAATCTCTTCCGTTCTCACTCATCAGGTAGTTCCGTTCGGTTGGGTGGCTCAGAAACCCGGTTTCAACGAGTACGCTGGGCATGGTTGTTTGGCGTAATACCAGAAACCCGGCCTGCTTAACGCTCCGGTCTATTCGCTTTGCCCTTTCCCTGAACTGGTTCTGGATGGCAGATGCCAGCATCGCACTCTGTTCAAGGTACTCATCCTGAACCAACTCAAACATGATATAGGATTCCGGGGAATTGGGATCGAACCCTTCATAGGTTGTTGAATAGTCATCTTCCAGCAGGATTACCGCATTTTCCTGTTTTGCTACTTCCAGGTTGTCACGGGTGCGGTGCTGGCCGAGTATAAACGTTTCTGTTCCCTGGACCAATCCGCGGGTAACGGCATTTACGTGTATGGAAATAAACAAATCGGCCTTGTTCTTATTGGCAATCGAGGCCCGCTGGTGTAACGGGACAAAAACATCGGTGCTGCGTGTATAAATTACTTTTACATCCGGAAATGCAGCCGAAATGTACTTACCCAGCTTCAGGCCTATGTCGAGCACAATATCTTTTTCGCGGGCAGCGCCATACATTGCCCCGGCATCTTTGCCGCCATGTCCGGGGTCGATAACTACTACCTCAATGCGATCGTCGTTGTTTCCGTTTAACCTGTACTGCCTGGCCGTTGCCTGGCGGCTGCATGCCAGGGTAAAAAGAGTGGTTAAAATAAACAGATATATAATGTATATAATGGGTGTATTCTGGTGCCTCATTTTTGATGTCCTCCTGTTTCGATTGTAAAAATATAAATATTAATATTATTTTTCATTTATTAAGCCTTTGGTGTAGCCCTTATTTTTATTTTTGCACGACGGGTCAAAAAAATAATAAAGCCTGTAATACAGAAAACAATTTGTACAAGATAATTATTACATATCTGCTCATTTTATTTTCAGTTGTTGTTTTAGGCCAGGAAACAAACAGGGCATCTGGTAGAGTGGATGAGTTGCCCGATACTACTGAAATTACCCCGCTTTTCGCTGATACCCTTCGGAATGATACTCTTGGTATGCCCCGCACCACGGCGGCTGACTCGGCAGAGGCCCCTGTTATTGAGGCGCCTATTGATTATAATGCCGAAGACTCCATTATTGTTTCTTTTGACGGACAAAAGGTATTTATGTACAATAATGCCCATGTTACCTACCAGCAGGTTGAATTAAACGCCTATTTTATCGAACTCGATTTGGAAACCAAGGAGGTTTACGCCGAAGGGATTCAGGATTCTACGGGGACGCTGGTGCAAAAACCGGTATTTAAAGACGGGCGCGAGGAGTTTGAATCGAATACGCTGCGCTATAATTTCGAATCGGAAAAAGGGATTATTACCGATGTGGTGACCGAGCAGGGAGAAGGTTTTGTGCACAGTGACCGGACAAAGAAAATCTCGAAAGAAGCCTTTGTGTTGAAAGATGGAAAATATACTACCTGCGATGCCGATCACCCGCATTTCTATCTTCACCTGACAAAAGCGAAGGTGATTTCGGATAACAAAATTATTACGGGCCCGGCTTATATGGTTTTAGAAGATTTCCCCATTTATTTTCCGTTCATCCCGTTTGGCTATTTTCCCAATACTCCCACCTATTCTTCGGGGATTTTGGTGCCCACTTACGGGGAGGAAGCCAACCGGGGTTTTTTCCTGCGCGATGGCGGGTATTATTGGGCAGCAAGCGAATATTTCGATTTTTCTTTAAGGGGCGATATTTATTCAAAAGGGTCGTGGGCCGGAAAAGTGCATACCAATTACCGGAAACGTTACAGGTTCAGTGGCGGCCTGGACTTCCGTTACAACGTGAATGTTTATGGCGAACGCGGCCTGGATACCTATACACGTTCCCCGCAATATTCCGTTTCCTGGAACCACAGTCAGGATGCCAAAGCCAATCCCAACCAGACTTTTTCTGCCAGTGTGAACCTTTCTTCCAGCGGATACGACAAACAGAACTCTTTATCGGCCGAAAATTATTTGCGCACCCAAAAGTCTTCCAGCGTTTCTTTTACCAAGAAGTTTGAAAACACTCCTTTTAATTTATCGGTAAACCTCCGGCACTCCCAGAATTCTTCGGATTCCACTATTTCCCTTTCGTTGCCCGAAATGACTTTTAGTATGGCCAAATTTTATCCACTGCGTAAAAAAAACAGGAGCGGTGCAATGAAGTGGTACGAAAAATTTGGGGTAAACTATACCGGGAACCTGCGGAACAGTATTTCTGCCCACGAATCGGAGATTTTGAACAAGTCGTTTACACGCGACTGGAGAAACGGAATCAGGCACAATATTCCCATTTCGCTGCCCAATTTTAATTTGTTCAATTATATCAATGTCAGCCCGGGGTTTAGCTACAACGAAAAATGGTATTTTAAAAAATTCAACCGTTCATACCATGAAGATGAGGTTTTTTACGATGATCTTGGCAGGGCCAGTAATATTAAGGTTGATACCATTACCGGGCTAAACCGGGTGTATGATTATTCTTACAGTATGAGCGCTTCTGCCAACATTTACGGGATGTTCATCCCGTCGAACCCGGATTCGAAAATCAGCGGGATCCGCCATAAAATGTCGCCCTCCCTCGGCTTCAGTTACCGTCCCGATTTTGGCCAGGAGCGGTTTGGATACTGGCAGGCTGTGCAGGTTGATACCACCGGAAGGGTAGAATATTTCGACAGGAATGCCGGAGGGATTTACGGTGGCTCACCAGGCAGGGGGGCATCGGGTTCCGTATCGTTTTCGGTGAACAATAACCTCGAAATGAAAGTTTTGGACCAAAGAAATGATACCACCGAGACCGAGGAAGATCAAAAATACCGGAAAGTAAAAATCCTCGACAACCTCAGTTTCGGAACTTCTTATAATTTAATAGCCGATTCGCTGAACTTAGCCCCTGTTAATATCCGGGCACGGACAACCGTTGCCGGAGTCAGCGTGAACATGGGCGGGGTGCTCGATCCGTATATGACCAATGAGAACGGGACCAAAATTCATCGATATGTGTGGAACGAGAAAAGCGGTTTGGCCAAACTGGGCCGGTTAACACGCGCGAACCTTTCATTCGGGATGAATTTTAAATCGAAACAAGGGGAAGAAGAATCGGATAGAAACCGGGAGATGATTGAAGATGAGAATGCACTGCCGGGCGATTATGC
>CAYRBS010000080.1:7571-9649 GCA_964422335.1 uncultured Mariniphaga sp.
CGGATAGAAACCGGGAGATGATTGAAGATGAGAATGCACTGCCGGGCGATTATGCCAACTACACCGATTTTAATATACCCTGGGATTTTGGATTCGACTACAGTTTTAATTACTCCGGCCCCCGCAGGCCTTCGGAAAAGGGACGGTTCTCGCAAACCGTTGGGTTCAGGGGGAACCTGAACCTCACCAGCAAGTGGCGGCTGAGTATGAATACCAATTACGATATTACGGCAGGTGAATTTTCGTTTACTACGTTTAATGTGAACCGCGACCTGCATTGCTGGTCCATGTCGTTTAATTTTGTTCCGTTCGGTTACATGAAAAGCTACAGTTTTACCATCAATGCCACATCGTCGATGCTGAAAGACCTGAAACTTCAGAAAAGGCAAAGCCATTACGATAATTTTTAAATACCCGACAGTTATGAAACGAATTATTTCAACCGGTAAAGCTCCCAGCGCCATTGGCCCTTACAGTCAGGCAGTAGAAGTGAATGGTACACTGTATATCTCGGGGCAGGTTCCGCTGCTCCCTGAAACCATGAAGGTGGTTGATGGTGGAATTAAGGAGCAGACCATGCAGGTAATGAAAAACATTGGCGCCATTCTGGAAGCTGCCGGATATGGTTTTTCCGATGTGGTAAAATCGACCTGCCTGCTTTCCGACATGAAAAATTTCAAGGAAATGAACGAAGTTTACGGACAGTTTTATCCTGAAAACCCTCCGGCGCGGGCTGCTTTTGCAGTGAAAGAACTCCCCCTCGGTGTTTTGGTAGAGATTGAGACAGTTGCTGTTCGTTAGATTGACGAAAGCCGTTGTGTGAAAGGCAGATTTTCGCGGACTTTGGAAAGTCCGAATCCCTTCAAAAAAAATACCCGGATTTTAAAGAACCCGGGTATTTTCAGTATCATATTTTGAGTCGGCGGTTATTTATTCCCCCACAACTTCAAATTCCAGTTCAACAATAACATCTTTGAAGAGTTTGATTTTGGCAGTATATGTGCCCACTTCCTTGATGCTGTCTTCGGGCAGGGTAATTTGTTTGCGTTCGATTTCGAAGCCTTTTTTGTTGATGGCTTCGGCTACCTGAATGGTATTTACTGAACCGAAAATTTTACCTGCAGAGCTTACTTTTGCCCCGATTTTCACTTTCTTGTTGGCCAGCTTATCGGCAATGCCCTGCGCTTCTTCCCTCAGCCTTGCTTCTTTGTGCGCGCGCTGCCGGGTGTTTTCTTCCATCACTTTTCTGGCCGAAGCTGTTGCGGCGATGGCTTTTTTCTGCGGGATTAAATAATTACGTGCATAACCGTTTTTTACGGCAACAATATCGTCTTTACTTCCCAAACGTTCAACGTCTTGTAATAATATAATTTCCATTTCGAGCCCTCCTTTTTTTATTTCATCATATCGGTTACATAAGGCAGCAAAGCAATTTGCCTGGCCCGTTTAATGGCCCTGCCCACTTTTCGCTGGTATTTCAAAGAGGTTCCCGTAATGCGCCGGGGTAAAATTTTCCCCTGTTCGTTTAAGAATCTTTTCAGGAATTCCGGGTCTTTGTAATCGACATACTTTATTCCGCTTTTCTTGAAACGGCAATATTTTTTCTTTTTGATTTCTACTGACGGCGGGGTCAGGTATCTGATTTCACTTGTATTCTGTGCCATTTTTTATGCCTCCTTTCCTGATTTTTCTTTCTGAAGTCTTCTTCTTTTTTCACTGTATTCCGCGGCGTACTTGTCAAGTTTCACGGTCATGAACCGGATGGTGCGTTCATCGCGCCGCATTTCCGTTTCAAGTTTGGAAACAAACTCAGGTTCAGCTTTAAATTCAAACAAGTGATAAAAGCCGGTAGATTTCTTTTGAATGGGGTAAGCCAGTTTTTTCATTCCCCAGTCTTCTTCATGGATCATCTCTCCTCCGTTTCCGGTGATGATGTCCCTGAATTTTTTTACCGTTTCCTTTACCTGTGGCTCAGATAAAACGGGAGTACAAATGAAAACGGTTTCATACTGATTCAACATAAACATCAATTTTAATTAAACATACTTAAATTTCGGAGGCGCAAAAATAGGAATAAT
>CAYRBS010000081.1:0-3780 GCA_964422335.1 uncultured Mariniphaga sp.
AAAGAGATGTTTTTCAGGTACATCATGTCGTAGGGAAGTCGTTCGAGCATCTCTTCCAGGTTGGAGGCGTATCCGTACTTCACCTGCCCCCAGGAAGTAATTCCCGGCCGCAGTTTGTGCAGGTGGGTGTAGTGGGGGGCACGATGAATAATTTGTTGAATGTAATACTGCCGCTCGGGCCGTGGCCCCACCAGCGACATATCTCCTTTTATTACATTATAAAACTGCGGAATTTCGTCGAGGTGTGTTTTTCGCAGGAACTTTCCGATTTTGGTTATGCGCCCGTCGTATTCGCTCGATAATTCCGGTATTCCGTTTTCTGCATCCTTCACCATGCTGCGGAGTTTGTAAATATGAAATGGTTTGCCGAACCTGCCCACCCTTTCCTGTTTGTAAATTACCGGGCCTTTCGACGATTGTTTTATCATTATGGCTAATACCACGAAAACGGGGAAGAAAATTACAGATGCCAGCAGTGACAGGGAAACATCGAGCAGTCGTTTCACTTTGGCCTGCCATGTAGGCATTAGTCCGTTGGATATTTTTATGAGTGGACTGCCGTAGATAGTGGTGGTTTTCACCGTTCCGGAAAGAAAATCATACAAATCGGGAATGCCCCAAATGGTCACCTCGCGGTTTTCCAATACTGTCAGAATTCCGCTCAGTCGCTCATGTTCGCGGGTTTCAATGGCAATTATTACTTCTTCAATATCGTTGCGCTCAATTATCTCATTCAGCTCATTCAACTTTCCCAATACCGGGAGGTGTTTCCCGAGTAATTTGTCATCATTGTTCTCCACCCCAACGAAACCCGCAAACAGGTTTCCTGCCGGACGTTTTTGGCTCGACATTTCTTTGTACACTTTTTCGGCTTTTTCGTTGCTGCCGATGAGCAGCGTGTTGAACCCGATTTTTCTTTGATGAATGCGGTGGATGGTGCGGGTGGTGAGCACTAAACGGAACAGGTAAGTAAATCCGAAATGCAGCGCAAAAAGCGTAAAAATCAGTTGGTAATAATTTTTATAAGTGTGAATGTAGTCGTCGAGAATTAGCACAAAGAAAATAATGACAACACCAAAGGCAGATGTCAGGAAGGTTTGCCACAGTTCGAGCAGTCGCGACCTCCGGTAAATGTTGTCGTAAAACCCGGTAATGTAATAAATAAGTATCCAGAACAACGGAATGAAAATCAGCCCCAGAAAATAGCGATCGTTAAACTCGATGGGTATGTCGGTGCCAAACCGTTGTGGCTCAATTATAGCCTTGCGGTAAATAAAAAAAGCAGTCCAGCTAATGGCCGCTGCTAAAAAATCGAGAATCAGATATTTGGTAACCTGCCACTTCCTGTTCATCATTGCCGGTTAAGTTTAGCACTGGGATGGCGCAAAAATATACAATTGCAAACAAGAAACGTCCCTTTTGGGAAAATATTGCAGTAAGCGTATCAAAATAGATGAACCTGCTTTATTCAGGAGAAAATTGGGCTAATTTGTCTTCGATTTTTTGCACATCCCGAAGAACAGACAGGTATTTTTCAATGCTGGTGGCCGGATTTTTTTTGGTTTTAATATTTTCCAGGAAAACATCAAATTCGTTCATATCCTGATAGGGTGCAAGATCGATGGGCCGGTCGTTGCAGGTAAACTGATTGCCGGTGAAATCAAGCGAAATAACCTGCCCTTTGGAAATAACCTCAATCCGAAATTCATCTGATTTTGCCTGGGTGCCGAAATTTAAACTGGCTACTGTAGCGTCGCCAAATTCAAGACGGAGGTTGTTGAAAACCGAACCTTCGGGATGCGTATGAAAAGAGAGTGCATTCGATTTTTTCAGGTCAGTAACTGTAATTTCGTCGAGCATCAGCAGGAGCGGGATCAAAGGATCGCGTTCCCCGGGTGTGTTTTTAAAACAGGAAACCGTAATAAACGATGGTTGGCGGAGGTTTTTTTCTAACCACTGAACGGCAGGCGTGTAATAGTAAGGGTTTGTAAATTGTACAATGGTACCTGCCTCATGGGCCAGTTTAGCCAGTTGTTCAAATTCTTCCGGGCTAAAGTGGGGGAACTCGGCAGCAAAGATGTGTTTCGCCTTTTTTACCATCTCCCTGACCATTTGAAACGGAAGGAGGGAAAATTGGTTAATCAACAGCACGTCCGATCGTTCAATTAATTCAATCCGGTTAAACTCAGGGATAGAAAGCCGCAGTTCATCGCTTTTTTGCGTCATCCCTACCGATGATTTTCCGGAAATATAAATGTCCTTTCTCTTTTGAACCCGCTTTATGGTGGGCTCCAGTAATTTAAAATCTCCTATTATTCCAAGGTTCAACATAATACAAATATAAGGTTCCGCTGCACCTGTTCTTTATAATACTTCCTGAACTTATCAACTTTAAATGTTAATATTGTGCGAAAGTTTCCGGGTTTTCAGGCCCGGAAAATATAATTTTGTAGAATAATAAAAAGAACATGACAGAAAACGACAGTTTGCGGCACCAGGGAATGCGCAAAAAACTGGTGAACGGACTAAAAATAAAAGGGATAAGAGATGAAAAGGTTTTGGAGGCAATCGGGAAGGTGCCCCGCCATCTTTTTATGGAAAGTTCATTTTTGAATTTTGCATATAAAGATCAGGCTTTCCCCATCGGTTCCGGCCAAACCATTTCGCAACCCTACACCGTTGCTTTTCAAACCCAGCTTTTACAAGTTGAAAAAAACGATAAAGTACTGGAGGTAGGTACCGGTTCCGGTTACCAGGCTGCCGTGTTGCTTGAAATGGGTGCCCGGGTTTTTACCATCGAACGGCAAAAAGAACTTTTTCAGAAAACCCAGTCGTTTCTGCCTGAAATAGGTTACCACCCGGCCTGCTTTTTTGGCGATGGGTACAAAGGGCTGCCCAATTTTGCCCCATTCGATAAAATTCTTGTTACAGCCGGTGCTCCTTCGGTACCTGAAACGCTGAAGGAACAATTAAAAGTTGGCGGCAGAATGGTTATCCCGGTCGGAAAAGAAAACCGGCAGGAAATGATGGTGGTTATCCGGGTGTCGGAAGAAGAGTTTGAACTGGAAAAACATGGCGGATTTGTGTTTGTTCCCTTACTTAAAGGAACCGTTAATTTTTAAAATATGCTAAACGTTGAAAAATTTGTTGTAAACCCTTTGCAGGAAAATACTTATGTTGTTTCGGACGAATCCGGCGAATGTGTATTTATCGATCCGGGGTTTCATTTTGATGTAGAACACAGTGAAATAATAAAATATGTGGCTGATAAAAAGCTGAAGCCGGTTATGATTGCCAACACGCATTGTCATTTCGATCACATCATGGGTGTTGAATTTGTAAGGCGGCAATACGAAATACCGTTTCGTGCCCATCCCGACGATGCTTTTTGGGTGGGAAAGGCAATTGAGCAGGGGCAAATGTTTGGTTTTGAAATGGAACCGGTCAGGGAACCCGATTCCTTTTTTCAGGAAGGTGAAAAATTGAAGGTTGGAAATGCTTCTTTCGAAATCATTCATGTTCCCGGCCATTCACCCGGGCATGTGGTTTTTTATGCAGCGGAAGAAGGAATACTGATTGGCGGCGATGTACTTTTTTACGGGAGCATCGGGCGTACAGATTTGCCTGGTGGCGATCATCAGACACTGGTGTCGAATATTAAAAATTTGTTGTTCACACTTCCCGATGATACAAAGGTTTATTGTGGCCATGGCCCCGAAACAACGCTGGGTTTCGAAAAATATTCGAATCCGTTTCTAACCTGAGCGGCCCCGGAAAATG
>CAYRBS010000081.1:3880-9647 GCA_964422335.1 uncultured Mariniphaga sp.
AAATTTTTTCCGGCAGAAATTGGTTTAAAATCATTTTTTCCCGGCGGGGTTAATTTTATACTTGCAATCAATTATTCAAAATAAACAACAGATGTCCCACGATCGATTTGTAAACCGGCACATAGGCCCGAGCGAGGGCGAAATAAAAGAAATGCTTGAAGCCATTGGTGTTTCATCTATGGAAGAACTGATGGAACAAACTGTTCCGGAAAATATCAGGCTGCAGGAACCCCTGAAACTTCAGGAAGGGCTTACCGAACGGCGCTATTATAGAAAAATATTGAGCCTGGCTGGTAAGAATAAGGTATTTAACACCTACATTGGCATGGGGTATTACGACACTACCACCCCGGCGGTTATTTTGCGCAATGTGCTGGAGAACCCGGTATGGTACACTTCGTACACACCTTACCAGGCGGAAATTTCGCAAGGCCGGCTGGAGGCACTCCTGAATTTCCAGACAATGGCATGCGAACTTACGGCCATGGAAATTGCCAATGCTTCGCTGCTCGATGAATCTACTGCCGCTGCCGAGGCAATGATAATGATGTATAACCTGCGTTCGCGCAAAATGGTTAAAGCCGGGGTTAACACAATTTTAGTTGATGAAAAAATGTGGCCCCAGACCCTGGATGTGCTGGCAACCCGCGCCAACCCCCTGGGAATTGAACTGAAAATTCAGCCCAAAAATGCTTTTGAGTTTACAGATTCTGTTTTCGGAATACTGGTGCAATACCCCAATTCCGATGGTGAAATTGTGGATTATTCGGCACTGGTTGAACAGGCACACGCTAAAGAAATTAAGGTGGCCGTGGCAGCCGATTTGCTGTCGCTGGCTCTTTTAACTCCCCCCGGCGAGTGGGGCGCCGATATTGTTTTTGGCAACAGCCAGCGGTTTGGCGTGCCCATGGGCTACGGGGGCCCGCATGCAGCTTTTTTCACTGCCCGCGATGATTATAAACGTTACATGCCGGGCCGGATTATCGGGGTTACAAAAGATGTACACGGAAAACGCGCCCTCCGGATGGCGCTCCAAACCCGCGAACAACATATTAAACGCGAAAAAGCTACCTCCAATATTTGCACTGCACAGGCGCTTCTGGCTACCATGGCCGGGTTTTTCGGGGTTTATCATGGTTCCGGAGGAATTAAAATGATTGCCGAACGGATTCACAATATCGCCGCTTTCCTTGCCGGGGAAGTAGAAAAGTTGGGATACAAACAGCTAAACAAACATTTTTTCGATACCATCCGTTTTGCCTTGCCCAAACATGTAAAGCGGGAGGATATTGAGTGGTTATCGCATGAGTTGGAAATGAACTTCCGTTATTTTGAAAATGGCGAAGTGGGCATTAGTATTGATGAAACCACTAACCGCGAAGACATGACCTGGATACTGGAGGTGTTTGCAAAAGCCGCGAACAATCCCTGGACGATTGTCCACGAATATCCTGAAGGATTTAAAATGGATAAAAAATATGCCCGTCGCTCTGAGTTTATGACGCAGGAAGTGTTCAACCTTTACCGGTCGGAAACTGAAATGCTCCGGTACATTAAGCGGCTGGAACACAAAGATATTTCGCTTACACATTCCATGATTTCACTGGGGTCGTGTACCATGAAACTGAATGCAGCTACCGAAATGTTGCCACTCAGTTGGATAGAATTCAATGGCATTCATCCGTTTGTGCCTAAAAACCAGGCCAGGGGGTATCACGAAATGATGGAAGAACTGCGTCGCGACCTGGCGGAAATTACCGGTATGGCCGATGTAAGCCTGATGCCTAACTCCGGTGCTGCCGGTGAATATGCCGGGCTGATGGTTATCAGGGAATATCATAAAAACAGGGGCGAAAACCAGCGTGATGTGGTGTTGATTCCTTCTTCTGCACACGGTACCAATCCTGCCAGCGCAGTTATGGCAGGTATGAAAGTGGTAGTGGTGAAGTGTGATGAAAAAGGGAATATCGATTTGGAAGATGTGCGCAAAAAAGCCAATGAACACAAAAATTCACTGGCTGCCTTTATGGTTACCTATCCTTCTACTCACGGAGTTTTTGAATCATCCATCGTGGAAATGTGCCAGGTCATTCATGAAAATGGCGGGCAGGTTTATATGGATGGCGCCAATATGAATGCACAGGTTGGACTCACTACCCCCGGAATTATAGGCGCCGATGTTTGCCACCTGAACCTGCATAAAACATTTGCCATTCCCCATGGCGGAGGTGGTCCGGGAGTGGGCCCCATTGCAGTTGCGGGCCACCTGGTGAAATTTTTGCCTTCGCATCCGATTATGAATAACGGCCATGTGGGAATTAATGCTGTTGCCGGCGCCCCCTGGGGAAGTGCGTCGGTGTTGCCCATTACCTATGGTTACATAAAAATGATGGGCGCCGAAGGACTGGCCAAAGCTACACAGGTGGCCATTTTAAATGCCAATTACATTGCCGCGGCGCTGGAGAAAAATTTTGGCATTTTATATACGGGTGAAAAAAATCGCGTTGGGCACGAGTTGATTCTTGAATGCAGGCATTTAAAAGTTTCGGCGGGAATTACCGAAGAGGATATTGCCAAACGGCTGATGGATTTTGGGTTTCATGCACCCACACTTTCTTTCCCGGTGCACGGAACACTGATGATTGAACCCACTGAAAGTGAATCGAAACAGGAAATTGACCGGTTTATTGAAGCATTGAATACCATTTTCGATGAAATAAAAGATGTGGAAAAGGGAGTAGCCGATAAACAGGATAACGTATTGAAAAATGCACCTCATACTGCAGAAGTGGTGACTTCCGACCATTGGGAGCACAAATATCCGCGGCAAAAAGCTGCCTGGCCGCTTCCGTGGATAAGAGAGAATAAATTTTGGGTGCCGGTGGGCCGGGTGGACAACGCCTGGGGCGACCGTCACCTTATTTGTACCTGCGGTTCGCCGGAGGAATATGAATTGAAGTAGGCGGTTTTTCCGGATGATATGATTGTATTTCCAAATGCAAAAATAAATATTGGCCTCCATGTGGTTTCCCAACGCCCTGATGGTTACCACAACCTGGAAACCGTATTTTACCCGGTTCCGTTGACCGATGCCCTTGAAATGGCTGAAACGGGAGAAACAGGAATCTCGTTTTCGGGCTTTCCGGTGGACAGCCCGTCCAATGAAAACCTTGTTATAAAAGCATATCAACTCCTGAAAAAAGATTATGATTTGCCCCCGGTGCAATTTCACCTTCATAAAGTGATCCCCTCCGGCGCCGGGCTGGGGGGCGGTTCGTCCGATGCGGCTTTTACCCTGAAAATGCTGAATCGCTATTTTGAACTTCAGTTGAGTGCGGATAAGCTGAGAGAATATGCAGCTAAACTGGGCGCCGATTGTCCCTTTTTTATTGAAAACAAACCGGCTTTTGCCACAGGAACCGGCAATCAGCTCATCCCAATCGGACTGGATTTATCAGATTTCCGGATAGTTGTATTAAAACCCGGAGTTTCGGTTAGCACTGTTCAGGCATATAAAAACGTAGTACCCTCCAATCCGGATTTCAACTTGCTTGGGTTGCCGGGGCTTCCGGTGGAAAAATGGAAGAATACGGTGGTGAACGATTTTGAAAAAAGCGTATTTCCTTCCAACCCCGAAATAGAGGAGTTCAGGAATAAACTTTATGAAATGGGGGCGGTTTATGCGTCCATGTCGGGCAGCGGTTCTGCTGTTTTTGGCCTTTTTCGCCATTTGCCGGCAAATTTCGACAAATACATACCCGGAGGTGTTTTATTTAGCCGGTAAAATCCGGTATTCACCGAAATTTCCGGCATGCTTGCTTACTTTTTGTTCTTTTTAACGAAAAGAGATGCAACCTTTGCACCTGTAATTAGTCTATGTAAGTGAAACAATTTTATGAAAACAGGACAATTAAAACAAGAAACAATGAAAACAATGAAAAAACAATTTACCAAAATTTTTATAACTGCATTTTTAATGACAATCCTTACGGCAGGTTATGTAAATGCAGCAGTAACAGAAGCAGATGATGTCTCAGGCCTTGAAAACGTTGTAGAACCAAAAATGGAGCTGGAAAGCTGGATGGTAAGTGAAAACTATTGGGACAATTATGTTGACACCTATTTTTTCACCCTCGAAAAGGATAACAGTCTTGCACTGGAAAACTGGATGCTGGATGAGTCAATTTGGATGAATGAAAGGATTGAAAATCCGATGATCGGATCAGAAAGAGAAATGGTACTGGAAAATTGGATGATAGACGAAATTTACTGGAATTAATTTGAGGAAGGGAAGTAATTACGCGATTAGTTTAGTTGGATTTTTAGAAGGCTGTTGGAAGCAACAGCCTTTTTTCATGGCCTTTTTTTTAGGTAACTGGGAAACAGGAATTTGGTGACCGGCAGGTTTTCGCGTAGGGTTATAAATTAAAAGCAACCCGCGCACTGCCGGATGATTGAATAATTTTGCCGTCCCGAAAAACAAATTGCCCGTTTACCAACGTAGAAACAACTTTGTGTGAAAACTCTTGCCCTTCAAACGGCGACCAGCCACATTTATATAAAATATTTTCAGGAGAAACCATCCAGTTTTGAGCCGGGTCAATCAAAACAAGGTCGGCAAAATACCCTTCCCGGATATATCCCCGCCGATCAATCCTGAAAAGGTCGGAGGGGGCATGACACATCTTCTGAACCACTTTCTCAATGGAAATAAATCCTTTGCGTGCCATTTCGAGCATGGCTACCAGCGAATGTTGTACCAGCGGGCCCCCGGAGGGTGCATTAAAATAGGTGTTGTTTTTTTCTTCCAGCGTGTGAGGGGCATGGTCGGTGGCAATCACATCAATTTTATCAGCCAGCAACGCTTCCCATAAAGCTTCTTTGTCTTTTTGCGTTTTAATTGCCGGGTTCCATTTAATGCGGTTTCCTTTTGTAATGTAATCCCGGTCATCGAACCACAGGTGGTGGACACACACTTCGGCGGTAATATTTTTGTCCTCCACTTTCCCGGCAGAAAATAGTTTCATCTCTTTGGCCGTGGAGAGATGCAGTATATGCAGCCGGGTGTCGGATTTTGAAGCCAGTTCAACCGCTTTTGACGATGATTGGTAACACGCTTCATCGCTTCTGATGTGGGCATGTCTTGAAACCGGGACCTGCTCTCCGTATCTTTTCCTGGCAGTTTTAATGTTTTCCCGGATCGTTTTTTCATCTTCGCAGTGGGTGGCAATCAGCGTGGGGGCATTTTTAAATATTTCTGAAAGAGCCTCTTCATCGTCCACCAGCATATTCCCGGTGGAAGATCCCATAAATACTTTTATACCACAAACTTTTGAAGGGTCTGTTTTTAATACTTCTTCCAGGTTATCGTTGGTGGCGCCCATATAAAATGAGTAGTTGGCCGGGGAAACTTCAGCGGCCCGCTTGTATTTTTGTTCAAGCAGTTCCTGGGTTACAGTTTGCGGGTTGGTGTTGGGCATTTCCATAAAAGTGGTTATCCCGCCGGCAACAGCCGCACGGCTCTCGCTGGCAATGTCGCCCTTATGGGTAAGGCCCGGTTCACGGAAATGAACCTGGTCGTCAATCACCCCGGGAATAAGGTAGAGCCCCGATGCATCCACAATTTCAACATTTTTGAAATCAAAATCAGAAGGTATAATGTGTGGAAAAACCCGTTCAATTTTATCGCCGTCGATTAAAACACTTCCCTTAAATTTTAATCCTTCATTTATTATTGTAGCATCTTTAATAAGTTTTTTCATTCTTT
>CAYRBS010000082.1:0-9547 GCA_964422335.1 uncultured Mariniphaga sp.
GTGCAACAGAATGTTCCGGATGTAAATGAAAAGTCCCAAACTGTGTGCAGCAAACAGCACCGGATCGAGCCGGTAAACAGCGTAGGTGAAAATCATAAGCGACCCGGCAGTACTGATAATCCAGAAACCAATTGGCAGAAAAGAATCTTTCCGTTTTTCAGAATAAATCCACTGGTAAACAAACCGGAAGGTAAAAATGACTTGCCCGGCTGAGCCCCAGATCATCAAAAACAACGGAACATCTTCGTTTTTCAGAATAGAATTAAAATTATAAGTGGGGCCGAAAAAGAGCCAGCCGAAAAAAACCAGCGGCATCAAAACGGCCAGCAGGCGCGAAACAACATGCATCCGGGTCCAGGCAGACTTCAGTTGCAGGTTTCGGATATAAATAAAATAAACAATAAACTGCCCCAGCACAATGGCAAAATCGTTACGCAAAATTCCGTAAGTAAGCATTAAAATGGAGGCTGCCAGACTGATTTGCCAGTAAACCACCGGCGAAATTACTTCCCCTTCCTTCTCCGATAAAAACCATTGGGCAATGTTGCGGGCAAAAAAAAGCACCTGCGATAAAAAACCCAATGCGTAAATGAATAAATCGCTCATTTGTTAATTTTCTGCTGGGGCGCAAATATAGTAATAATGGCAAAGAAAGTGAATAACCCGGCGATTGCCATGGCCGCTTAACCTTCCAGTTTTTTAAGGGCTTCGCGGGCAGCGTTTTGCTGTGCCTCCTTTTTCGATGTACCAATTCCTTTGCCCAGTTCTTTGTTGTCCATTTCAACCACTGAAATAAATTTGGGAGCCTTCAGTTTATTTTTTGTCTCTTCTTCTGTGGTTTCAAAGTTAATTTCCTTTTTGTTCTTTTGACTCCACTCAATCAACTGGCTTTTAAAGTTGGTATCTTTCTGTTCGATTTCATTCAAATCGACAAACTGCGAAAGAATTTTTTTTGTTACGAAATACTTGGTAGTTTGGTAATCGGTATCAAGGTAAATGGCGCCAATCAACGCTTCGAGGGCATCGCCGTAAATGTGGCTTTTATCGATATTTTTTATGGTATTCGAATCGATAAAAATGTTCAGCCCCATATCGAAAGTCAGCCGCGAGAGAAAAGTCCGGTTCACCAGTTTCGACCGGTTTTTGGTCAGAAAACCCTCATCCTGCTGCGGAAACCGGTTGTAGAGGAAATCGGCAATAATGGCGCCGAGAATGGCATCGCCCAAAAATTCAAGCCGCTCGTTATTGACCAGGTTCCCCTGCGAATCAAAAGTGGAGGCAGATTTATGGATAAAAGCCAGATCGTACAACTTCAGGTTTGAGGGGTAAAAACCCAGTAAATTTTTTAAAAACAAATAAAACTCTTTTCGGGGCGATGAAAAGAGTTTTATTCGTTGTGCTATTCTCCTAACCACAGAATATTATAGTTTTCTGAAAACCAGGGTTGCGTTGTGGCCGCCAAAGCCAAAAGTATTACTGATGGCCACATTAACCTCCCTTGCTTTAGCAACATTAAATGTAAAATCAAGGTTACTGTCAATCTCAGGATCGTCCGTAGAATGGTTAATCGTGGGCGGTACTAAATTGTTATTTATGGCCAGCAAACTGGCCAGGCCTTCAACAGCTCCTGCGGCGCCAAGCAAATGGCCTGTCATCGATTTAGTGGAGCTGATACTTAGTTTGTATGAATGTTCGCCAAATGTTTTAATAATGGCTTTGGGCTCTGCAATGTCGCCCAGTGGGGTAGAAGTTCCATGAACGTTAATGTAGTCCACATCTTCGGGTTTTATTCCTGCATCTTCAAGAGCCCATTTCATCACCAGGTTGGCCCCCCGTCCTTCGGGGTCGGGTGCAGTCATGTGATACGCGTCGGCTGACATGCCGCCACCTATCATTTCACCATAAATTTTGGCCCCTCTGTTCACGGCGCTTTCATATTCTTCGAAAATAAAAGCTGCCGATCCTTCACCAATCACAAACCCGTCGCGATCTTTATCAAACGGCCTCGAAGCGGCTTTCGGATCGTCGTTGCGTGTTGAAATGGCCCGCATAGAGTTAAACCCGGCTACTCCGGCCTGGTTCACTGCAGCTTCCGAACCGCCTGTAATCATGATGCTGGCTTTTCCAAGCCGGATCATGTTAAAAGCTTCAATCATCGCATGAGATGCCGAAGCACAAGCAGAAACCGTAGTGAAATTAGGTCCCCGGAACCCGTACCGGATAGAAATTAATCCACCGGCAATGTTAGCAATCATTTTTGGGATAAAAAACGGTGAAAACCGGGGGGTTTCTTCCCGGAAATTCCTTGCCTCTTCAAAAAAAGTTTGAAGCCCTCCGATTCCGGCCCCCCAAATAACACCCGCCCTGTCATGATCCAGCTGATCGGTATCAAGTCCCGAATCAGCCATTGCCTGCGAGGCAGTTGCCAATGCATATTGGGTGTACAAGTCATATTTTCGAGCTTCTTTACGCTCCATGTATTGCTCTACATCAAAGTCTTTCACTTCGCAGGCAAACCTGGTTTTATGATTTGAAGCATCGAATTTGGTAATAGGAATGGCACCGCTAACCCCATTCTTAAGGTTATCCCAATAACTGTCAACCGAATTTCCCAGCGGATTAACAGTGCCAATTCCGGTAATTACTACCCGTTTAAATTCCATAAATGAAATACTTCGTTTATTACTTTATGGCTTCTTCAATGTGAGAAATGGCTTCCCCAACTGTTGAAATCTTTTCAGCCTGATCGTCTGGTATTGCCAAATCGAATTCTTTTTCGAATTCCATAATCAGTTCAACTGTGTCCAGTGAGTCGGCCCCTAAATCATTGGTGAATGATGCTTCGTTGGTTACTTCACTCTCATCAACTCCCAATTTATCTACAATAATTGCTTTTACTTTTGCTGCAACGTCAGACATAATTCTAAATTTTGGTTAATACTAAATTTGACTTTTTAAATAATTCGGTGCAAAGTAATACATTTACGGTTTATATTTCAAAGAAAAAATATAAAAAAGATGTAAGTGTGATCAAATGAAAGAATTCTAATATCCTAAATCTGAACAGATTATTCGAATGTTCTATTTTATAAATTCAATATCAAATGAATGTTAAGAAAATAGCCTTATTTGCATCGGGTTCGGGCACGAATGCCCAGAATATAATAAAGTATTTCGCTGGAAATAAAAAGGTTGCTGTTGATTCGCTCTGGAGCAACAACCCCGGTGCGTATGCCTTAACCCGGGCAGCTAACCTTGGAATAAAAACCGTTGTTTTCAACCGCAGGCAGTTTTACGAAACAGATGAAATCCTCCGGCAATTGGAAGCACGGGGGATAGACTTAATCGTGCTTTCCGGTTTTTTATGGCTGGTACCCGAAAACCTGATCCGCCATTTCAACATTATTAATATCCACCCGGCCCTGCTTCCAAAGTACGGGGGAAAAGGGATGTATGGAATGAAAGTACACCGTGCAGTGGTTGAAAACGGCGATAAAGAAACAGGGATTTCCATTCACTTTGTGAACCCGAAATACGACGAAGGGAAGTTGATTTTTCAGGCCAAATGCCCGGTATTGCCCGGTGAGACACCCGAAGAGGTGGCACAGAAAGTTCATAAACTTGAATATGAACATTTCCCCCCGGTAATTGAAAAATTGTTGCTGGAAAGTTAACAAATTGTTTTGCCTGCCGTTTTATATTACCGCTTTAAAAATCAGCTTTCCGGATGCGAGGGTTAATAAAAATTACAATACCCGCTGCGGTGTTAAAGATTGTTAATGGTGTTATCTTCAGCCTTTCATTAAATTTATCTTTGTGGTATGAGTAGAAGAATGTTGTTAACATTGATTGTTTTAATGGCTTTGGTGCTTTCGGGGTTAATCCTGATTCAAACCAACCTCATCAAAACAGCTTCTGATATTCGGGAGGAACAGTTTGATCAGATGGTTACAACCGGACTGAAACAGGTGGTTGACCAACTCGAACTTCATGAACAACGCGAAGCCAGGGAGAATGCACGTTCCGGCAGGATACCGGGACTAAATAATTCTCCTGAAAATTTTAATATTTTCCCCAGGCAAAGTCCGGGACAGGCTTCCATCAGTTTTCAGTTCAGTTATTCGGGGCGCAATATTTTTGGAAATTACCAGGAGGAGCTGCAAATTGAATTTTCCGATACAACAACATTGGAAGAAGAACCTGAATTTCTTGGAAACCAGAACGAAAACGAAAGCAGCTCTTTCGACCAGTTAAATGAATACAACCTGAACCTCGAACGCCGCCGCGAACGCTGGCTTAACGACATGAACTGGCGCAACTATAAAATCATTCTGGAAGGCAGGATGCTGGACGAACGGGTTGATTCTACCTTTCTGGATGATGCCATTGCCTCTGTTTTTGAGGAAAATGGGATAGACCTGGATTACAAATATGCCGTACGGTCGGCCAGCCAGGGACAAGATAAATTTGTTCTGGGAAGCCCGGATTATAACCCATCGCGGAAAAAAGAATATTACAGTTTGCTTTTCCCCTACGATTACGACGGGCAGCAGCCCAATTACCTCTATGTTTATTTCCCCAACCGGAGCGGGTATCTTTTGCGTGCTACCGGGTTGACCATCATTCCCACCATCATTTTAACCGGACTGCTTATTGCTATTTTCGTTTATTCCATCATGGTTATTTTCAAGCAGAAAAAACTTTCCATGATTAAAAACGACTTTATTAACAACATGACTCACGAGCTGAAAACCCCCATTTCCACCATTTCCCTGGCCAGCCAGATGCTGGAGGACGGAAGTGTAACCAATACACCCAAAATCATCGAACACATATCAAATGTAATCAACCAGGAAAGCAAGCGGCTGAGCTTCCAGGTGGAAAAGGTTCTGCAAATGGCCATATTCAACGAAGGCAGGCTAAAATTAAAATTCAAAGAGTTTGATTTAAATGCCACCCTTCAAACGGTTGTGAGTAACTTCGATCTGCGCGTGAAAAACAAAAATGGTGAGCTCCACGCAGCTATCGATGCCGAAGATGCAATGATTAAAGGCGACGAGGTACATATTACCAACGTTGTATTTAACCTGCTCGACAATGCCATGAAATACAGCACTGATCCTCCCGAAATTTCGGTTTCCACGAGCAATAAAAACAACCATGTGGTAATTGAAGTAAAAGATAAAGGGATTGGCATACCCCGCGAACACCAGACACAAATTTTCGACCGCTTTTACCGTGTGCCCACCGGAAACGTCCACAATGTGAAAGGCTTCGGTCTGGGATTGAGCTATGTAAAAAAAATTGTAGAATTGCACAACGGGGAAATAAAATTGGACAGCGCAGTGAATAAAGGAACAAAGTTTAGTATATTGTTACCCAAAATAAATAATGAACATGGAACAAAAAACAAAGCTGCTTTTGGCAGAAGACGATGAAAACTTAGGCCTGTTGTTAAAAGAATATCTGGTTGCCAAAGGATTTGAAGCAGATCTATATCCCGACGGGGAAGCCGCGTATAAAGGTTTTATGAAAGAACATTACGATATTGGCATCCTGGATATTATGATGCCCAAAAAAGACGGGTTTACCCTGGCGAAAGACATGCGCATCATAAACCCGGATATCCCCATTATTTTCCTGACAGCAAAAAACCTGAAAGATGATGTAATTGAAGGCTTTAAGCTGGGGGCCGACGACTACATAACCAAACCTTTCAGCATGGAGGAACTCATTTTCCGCATCGAAGCCATCCTGCGGAGGACGGCCCAGGAATCGCAGTCATCATCCCAACCGGTATATACACTTGGAAAATATACCTTCGATACACGCAAACAAACATTATCCGACGGCGAAAAAACGGCTAAACTTACCACCAAAGAGTCTGATTTGCTAAAATTACTCTGCCAGAATGCCAACAAAGTACTGGAGCGGAATTATGCACTGAAATCGATCTGGATTGACGACAACTACTTCAATGCCCGCAGCATGGACGTTTATATTACCAAGTTGCGTAAGCATTTAAAAGACGAGCCCACCGTTGAAATTATCAATGTGCACGGGAAAGGTTATAAACTAATCGTTTGACCCGTGAGCCGGACTTTCCGGGACTTCCCAATTAATAACCCGGGGGAAAGATTCTCCCGGTCCCGTTAATCCAGTTTCAATACTGCCAGAAAGGCATTTTGCGGCACTTCCACATTTCCTACCTGCTTCATGCGTTTTTTACCCTTTTTCTGCTTTTCCAGCAATTTTCGTTTCCGGGTAATGTCGCCGCCGTAACATTTGGCTGTTACGTCTTTCCGCATGGCTTTTACCGTTTCGCGTGCAATAATTTTTGCACCTATGGCAGCCTGAATAGCTATGTCGAATTGCTGGCGGGGAATCAGTTCTTTCAGTTTTTCGCACATGCGCCGCCCAAACGGATAAGCATTGTCGTGGTGGATTAAGGTTGAAAGGGCATCCACCATTTCGCCGTTTAAAAGAATATCGAGCCTCACCAGTTTGGCAGGTTTATATCCGCTCATGTAGTAATCGAACGATGCATATCCGCGGGAAATACTTTTCAGTTTGTCGTAAAAATCAAAAACAATTTCCCCCAGGGGTAAATTAAAAACCAGTTCGGCCCGTTCGGATGTCAGGTAATTCTGGCTTATCAATGTTCCCCGCTTATCGAGGCAAAGGTTCATCACCGGCCCGATAAATTCCGAGGCGGTAATAATACTGGCCCTGATGTAGGGCTCCTCAATAAAATCAACAATGGTTGGGCTGGGCATTCCTGACGGGTTGTACACCCTTTCGGTAGATCCGTCGTTAAGGTGTGCCAGGTAGGAAACGTTTGGCACGGTGGTAATCACGTTCATGTCGTATTCCCTTTCCAGGCGTTCCTGAACAATTTCCATGTGCAGGAGGCCCAGGAATCCGCAACGAAACCCAAAACCGAGCGCTGCCGATGATTCCGGCTCAAAAGTAAGCGAGGCATCGTTCAGTTGCAGCTTGTCCATGGCGTTGCGTAAATCTTCGTAATCGTCGGTATCAACCGGGTAAACCCCTGCAAAAACCATCGGTTTCACTTCTTCAAATCCTTCAATGGCTTTTTCGCACGGATTCTCAACATGGGTAATGGTGTCGCCCACCTTTACTTCTTTGGCGGTTTTAATTCCGGAAATAATGTATCCTACATCCCCCGTCGACAAAACGTCACGTGGAATCATGCCCAGTCTTAATACGCCAATCTCATCGGCATCGTATTTTTTCCCGGTAGCTACAAATTTCACCAAATCTTTTTTTCTCAACTGCCCGTTTCTAATTTTGAAATAAGCAATTATCCCGCGAAACGAGTTAAAAATTGAATCAAATATAAGGGCTTGCAGCGGGGCATCGGGATCGCCGTTTGGCGGCGGTATTTTAAGTATAATATGTTCCAGAATGGTTTCCACCCCCATGCCGGTTTTTCCGCTGGCATGGATAATATCTTCCCGGGGGCAGCCAATGAGGTCGATTATCTGATCTTCCACTACCTCGGGAATGGCATTGGGAAGGTCCATTTTATTGAGTACCGGAATAATTTCGAGGTCGTGCTCAATGGCGAGATAAAGATTTGAAATGGTTTGGGCCTGAATGCCCTGGGTCGCGTCAATTATCAAAAGCGCCCCCTCGCACGCGGCAATCGACCGTGAAACTTCGTAAGAAAAATCCACATGCCCCGGGGTGTCGATAAGGTTTAGCTTGTAAGCCTCCCCTTCGTATGGATATTCCATTTGGATGGCATGGCTCTTAATGGTAATGCCCCTCTCCTGTTCCAGGTCCATGCTGTCGAGCACCTGATCGCGCATTTCCCTGTCGCCAACCGTTTTGGTATGTATCAGCATGCGGTCGGCCAGGGTGCTTTTCCCGTGGTCAATATGGGCAATGATGCAAAAATTACGAATCCTATTCATTCAGTATTCCCTTCTAATGTTTTAAACCTTTATTTCCGGTTAATTTCCCGCAAAGATATCTATTTTTTGGTATCAGAATATATTGGTTTTTCGGTTTTACAACTCCCTTTTTTCTGTGAGAAAAGATATTTTGGCATGCAATTTGAATGTCTTATAACAGACATGAAAACAATTATAACGTTCAAACGTTTTATTAGAAAATAGATTACGAAACGCAATTTGCTGTTTTTTCATAAGTTTGGTTTAGTTAGGTTTAGTTTTGATCCCGGGGCAGAGGCCCCGGGATTTTCTTTTTTATGCCTCTTTCTTTTTAAAATATTCCAATTCTCCTGTCAGGGCAATTTCTCTCACTTTGTCAACCAGTGCCATTCGCTGTTCTTCCGAAAGTTTTGTAAACGACCGGGCCAATGCTACTTTTTCGCGGATAAACGTAGCGTTCTCCGCTCCGGTAATAAGAACAGAAACAGGCAGCGACCACACAAAATGCATGGCTTCTTTAATGCCCAGGTAGTTGGGAATAAGCGGATCGTCGCTGAGCCAGTTGGCCCGTTCTTTTTTGGCAAAAAACCGTCCGTCGGCCAACGTTTTGATGGCCATGATCCCGAGATCGCGGTCAAGCGCCTTTGGGACAACATGCTCAGTAAAACTGAAATAAGAGGGATCCAATACATTTAAAGGCATCAATACGCCGTCAAACAAATCGCTTTCTTTCGTCCGATCCAGCATGTGGGCATGGGCAAACGGATTTTGGTGCCCGGTAAACCCAATGTGTTTAATTTTTCCCTGCTCTTTGGCTTCCAAAAGCACATCCAGCACGCCGTTTTCAATCCGCGCATCGACATCATCCGGGGTCCGGACAGAATGTACCTGGTATAAGTCAATCTGATCGACTTTCAGCCGCCGCAGCGATCCTTCCAGGTGTTCCTTTACCGTTTTGGCATCGGGGCCGGTGGTTTTGGTCATCAGAAAAATCAAATCACGGTACTTCGGGGTCAGGTATTTCCCGTACCGTTCCTCACTCCTTCCATCGGAGTAACTTTCTGCGGTATCGAAAAACCGCACTCCGCCTTCCAGCGATGCTTCAATTACTTCCTGTGCATCGCGTTCGGTCGTCCAGCCTACATGAAACCCGCCGGTTCCAAGCATAGTGACATATTCCCCGGTCCGGCCAAATTTACGCCTGGGTAAAACCTCCCCCAACCGGTCCCTTTCTGAATTTTCACCAAAAGATGCTTTGCTAACCGACAAGCCGGCAGTTAATCCTGCCAGCGATTTTAAAAATGTTCTCCTGTCTGCCATAATAGTATATGTTGAATTATTATTTTTAATATATACCTCTATTTCACAAAATTGTTTACTTTTTTTCTCTGTAAGGGGTTATTTTTCAATGCACGGCCTGTACAACCCTGAGGAAGGTAGCAGTTTTTTCGTAAATTCGTTGCAAATTTGAACCGTTTATCAATTAAATAAATTTTTATCAAAATGAGAAAATCATTTATTATAATAACCCTGTTGATGGCCATCGTTGCCACCGGAAATGCCCAGACAAAATCAGTGAATACTTCACCTGCCCTGTCTGAAGCTGCTCCTGAAAAAGCAGGAATTTC
>CAYRBS010000083.1:0-9494 GCA_964422335.1 uncultured Mariniphaga sp.
AAAAAACGAATAAATGGCTGATAATAAAAAAATTAAGACGGCACTTATATCAGTTTACCACAAAGAGAAACTGGATGGTATTATTCAACGGTTGAAAGAACTGGAAGTACAAATAATAAGTACCGGGGGAACCAAAAGCTTTATTGAATCATTAGGGGTACAGGTTACCTCGGTGGAAAGCCTGACGGGGTATCCCTCTATTTTGGGGGGACGCGTAAAAACCCTGCACCCAAAAATATTTGGCGGAATTTTATCGCGCCGCGACAACCAGGGCGACGTCAGCCAGCTTACCGAATATGCCATTCCTGAGATCGACCTGGTAATTGTCGATTTGTATCCTTTTGAAGATACGGTTGCATCGGGTGCACCGGAACAGGAAATTATTGAAAAAATAGATATTGGCGGGATTTCGTTGATTCGGGCAGCAGCCAAAAACTTCAAAGATGTGGCGATTGTTCCGTCCCAAAAGGAATACAGCCAGCTGCTCGACCTGCTGAACAAAAAAGACGGCCTGCTGTCACTCGAAGACAGGAAATGGTTTGCGGCACGCGCATTTGAGGTTTCATCGCATTACGACACGGCCATCTCGGCCTATTTCAGTCAGGAAACGGACAACAATGCTGAACAACTGACCCTATCGGACGGACAGGTGCTTCGCTATGGTGAAAACCCGCATCAAAAAGCCACTT
This sequence comes from uncultured Mariniphaga sp., assembly GCA_964422335.1. Lineage (GTDB taxonomy): Bacteria > Bacteroidota > Bacteroidia > Bacteroidales > Prolixibacteraceae > CAYRBS01. The sequence goes on from CAYRBS010000083.1 coordinate 690, forward strand.
TTTACAAATTCAACAATTCACCTTCGCCCCACTCGCTTGCCAATGCAAAAGTATTACAGGGCAAGGCCCTATCGTACAACAACATGCTCGATGCCGATGCAGCATGGAAAGCTGCCAGCGATGCATACCATTCAGTAAACCACATCGAAAACAAAGTGGCCGTTTCGGTGGTTAAACACCTGAACCCATGCGGACTGGCTGTTACCGGAAATGTACTCGATTCACTTGAACTGGCCTGGGCCGGTGACCCAATCAGCGCTTTCGGAAGTATTATCTGCTTCACCGACACCGTGACCAAAGACGTGGCCGAATGGTTCAGCAAAAAATTTGTGGAAATTATTATCGCCCCCGCATTCTCGGACGATGCCCTCGCTGTTTTCAGCAAAAAGAAAAATTTACGCCTGCTGGTTACACCGGTTAAACCGGAAATTACCGAAGAAAAATTATACCGCTCCATCAGCGGCGGCATGTTGGTTCAGGACGAAGACGAAGGTGTTGACAGCAAGTTTGACAATGTAACAAAAAAAGAATTTAATTCAACAAAAACGAGCCTGGCAAGATTTGGGGTTACGGCATGCAAACACCTGAAAAGTAATGCCATTGCATTGGTTACCGAAACCTCCAATGGCTCATTTTGGCTTACCGGCGCCGGCATGGGGCAGCCCAACCGCCTCGACAGCCTGCGGCATTTGACCATTCCACGGTTCAATATGAAAAACGATGTGGATATCAAAAGTTCAGTGCTGATTTCCGACGCATTCTTTCCCTTCCGCGACAGCATAGAAGCAGCCAACGAATACGGTTTGAAATACATTGTTCAACCCGGTGGCAGCATTCGCGACCAGGAGGTGATTGATGCCTGCGACGAATTTGATATTGCCATGGTTTTTACAGGAAGAAGACATTTTAAACATTGATATTTTAATTTATTACAGAAGATGGGACTATTTTCGTTTTTAACGCAGGAAATTGCCATTGACCTGGGAACAGCCAACACGATAATCATCCACAACGATAAAATTGTGGTGGATGAACCATCCATTGTTGCCATCGATTTGAAAACTGAAAAGATGGTGGCAATTGGGGAAAAAGCCCGGCAGATGCAAGGAAAAACTCATGCCAACCTGAAAACAATCAGGCCGCTGCGCGACGGTGTAATCGCCGATTTTAATGCAGCAGAGCAGATGATCAGGGGCATGATCAAAATGATAAATTCCAAACCCCGAATGTTTTCACCGGCCTTAAAAATGGTGGTGTGCATTCCTTCGGGAAGTACCGAAGTAGAAGTACGTGCGGTGCGCGACTCCGCTGAACATGCCGGCGGACGGGAAGTTTACATGGTTTATGAACCCCTGGCCGCGGCCATTGGGATTGGCCTCGATGTGGAAGCCCCCGAGGGGAATATGGTAGTTGACATTGGCGGGGGTACCACCGAAATTGCTGTTATTTCGCTGGGGGGAATTGTTACCAACAAATCCATCCGCATTGCCGGTGACGACCTCACTGCCGACATTATGGAATACATGCGGCACCAGCACAACATTAAAATTGGCGAGCGCACTGCTGAAGAGATTAAAATTCATGTGGGCTCGGCGTTATCGCAGTTAAAAGATCCGCCTGCCGATTATATTGTGCAGGGTCCCAACCAGATGACAGCCCTTCCCATAGAAGTGCCGGTTTCGTACCAGGAGGTGGCCCACTGCCTCGAAAAATCAATTTCAAAAATTGAAACTGCCGTACTGAGCGCACTGGAACAAACGCCGCCCGAATTATATGCCGATATCGTGACCAAGGGAATTTGGCTGGCCGGCGGAGGAGCATTGCTTAAAGGCCTTGACAAAAGGCTTTCCGATAAAATTGGCATCCCCTTCCATATTGCAGAAGACCCGCTAAGGGCGGTAGTAAGGGGTACCGGAATTGCATTAAAAAATGTTGATAAATTTTCATTCCTGATCAGATAAGATTGGGGCGTTTTTATTTTTGAAGAATGAGGAGCCTGCTCAGGTATTTACTGAAAAACTATTCTTTTGTGCTTTTTATTCTGTTGGAATTTTTAGCACTTGTTATGGTATTCAATTACAACAGTTTTCAGAGAGCAACCTACCTGAATTCGGCCAACCGGCTGACAGGCAGCATTTATGAAACTTTCAGTTCAGTAAAAAACTATTTTGCCCTGGCCCGTATCAACAAAGAAATTTCCGAAGAAAATGCTCACCTGCGCTCTTTGATTGGCCACACAACCAACGGTGACCTGTCTGCCGATTCAATTTCCGAAAGTTTTATCCCGGGTGATTCTACTTACCAATACACATCGGCCCGGGTTATAAATAATTCAACAAACAGGCCATTCAATTACATTACGCTCAATAAAGGGGCGAAACACGGGATACAACCCGACCAGGGAATCATTTCGGCCAGCGGAATAGTAGGTGTTGTCACCCATGTTTCCGATTCCTATTCAGTGGGGCTATCGGTGCTGAACCGCCGGTGGAGTGTATCGGCCAAACTGAAAAACAGCGGCTATTTTGGATCGCTGACCTGGCAGGAAAACGATTACCAAACTGCCGCGTTAACCGAAATACCCTTGCATGTCAATGTTGCTGAAGGAGACACGGTAATTACCAGTGGATTTTCCTCTGTTTTCCCCGAAGGGATTATGATTGGGACCATTGAAGAATTCTCCCGGCCCGACGGAGAAAATTATTACAACATACGCGTGGCACTTTCTACCGATTTCAAAATGCTTTCGTTTGTAGGAGTGATAGAAAATGTTGATAAAAATGAAATCGACGAACTGGAAAATTTAATCAGAGATGATCCAATGGTTAATTAAATATGTGGTAATGTTTGTTGTACTGGTACTCATCCAGGTTTTAATACTGAACCAGGTGCAACTGAGCGGATTTGTAAATCCCTACATTTACATTTTATTTGTGTTGTTACTGCCGCTGAGCTCGCCGCGTTGGGTGGTACTGCTGTCAGGTTTTTTTATTGGCTTAACCATCGACATATTTTCCAACAGCCTGGGCATACATGCCGCTGCCACTGTTTTTATCGCCTTCCTCCGGCCATGGATTATCAGCGCCATTTCCAACCGCGAAGAAGACCGAAGTGATTATCCCGGCTTGAACCAGAACAAATTCTCCTGGTTTTTATATTACAGCACTGTGATGGTTTTGTTACACCACTTTGTCCTGTTTTATATCGAAGTTTTCACCTTCTCCGGTTTTTTCACAACTCTTAGCCGTGTTTTATTCAGTTCATTATTTTCAATTTTTGTTATAGTTTTGAGTCAGTTTATAATTTTCAGGGAGTAAAGAAGGGTGAATAGTTTTTCAAAACGCAGTTATATAATTATCGCGATTTTTCTTGCAACCGGGTTGGTTTATCTCATTCAGCTCTTCCGGTTGCAGGTAGCCGATCCGGCTTATAAGATATATGCCACCGATAATGTTTTGCGCGAGATAGTGCAACACCCTGCCCGTGGTTTAATGTTCGACCGGAACGGAAAGCTGCTTGTACACAACAAGCCAGCCTACGACTTGCTGGTTACCCCCCTTGAGGTGGAACAATTCGATACACTGTCGCTTTGCAACATGCTCGAAATTTCACAAGAAATGCTTGAAGCCCGCTTAAAGGAAGCAACCGAGTATTCCCGTTACAGGCCTTCCATTGTAGTAAAACAAATATCACCCGAAACGTATGCCGAGTTACAGGAAAAAATATACAAGTACAAAGGGTTTCACACACAATCAAGAACGCTGCGCGAGTACACGTATTCTTCCGCTGCCCATGTGCTGGGATATGTTGGCGAAGTAAACCGCACTGATATTGAAAACGACAATTATTACAGGCAGGGCGATTACATTGGGGTGAGTGGCATTGAAAAAACATACGAAAATGAACTCAGGGGAGAAAAAGGGAGAAAAAAAATACTGGTGGATGTACACAACCGCAACCAGGGCAGTTTTCTTGAAGGCAGGGAAGATGTATCGGCCCAAATTGGCAAAAACATTACAACCACACTCGACATTGACTTACAGCTTTATGCAGAAGAACTTTTCAGGAATAAAACCGGGAGCGTAGTTGCCATCGAACCATCCACAGGGGAGATACTGGCAATGTCCAGCTCTCCCACATACAATCCGGGGCTATTGGTAGGAAGAGTCAGGGGAATCAATTATGTACGGCTGCTTTCCGATACGCTGAAACCACTGTTTAACCGTGCCCTTTTGGCCGAATATCCTCCAGGGTCCACTTTTAAAGTAATGAACGTGTTGGCAGCCCTTGAAGAACAAACCATCAATACCAACACCCAGTTTTCCTGTGCGGGGCCGGGCTCAACACCTATCCGTTGTACCCACAACCACGTTTCTCCTTTAAGGGTGGTTAGCGCCATTCGCGAATCCTGCAATCCATTTTTGTGGAACACCTTCCGTTCAATAATCAATAAATACGAAACTACCGCCGCGAGTTATAATGCCTGGCGCGAACACGTTTTAAAGTTTGGTATGGGACGAAAACTGGGAATTGATTTTCCCATTGAATCAAAAGGCAGCCTGCCCAATGAAGAATACTACAACCTGATATACGGAAGTGGACGCTGGAGTGCCATGACAGTGCGTTCCCTTGCTATCGGACAGGGGGAACTGGGAGTAACACCTTTGCAACTGGCAAACTATTGTGCTGCAGTAGCCAACCGCGGGTTCTTTTATACGCCTCATTTAGTTAAAGACATTGAAGGTGGAAATATCGCGGAACGGCTGACAACCAAAGAGGAAGTTGGTATATCGGAAGAATATTTTGAGCCGGTGATTGAAGGGATGCAGCAAGTGGTGGAAGAAACCAACGCATCGGCGTTTATGAAAATACCCGGCGTTACCATGTGTGGGAAAACCGGTACGGCAGAAAATCCTCATGGCGAGGACCACTCTATTTTTATGGCATTTGCTCCTAAAGACGATCCGCAGATTGCCATTTCTGTGTATGTCGAAAATGCCGGTTATGGGGCCATGTGGGCAGCACCCATTGCAAGCCTGCTGGTAGAAAAATATTTGACTGGTTCAGTTTCTGAACAAAAAAAATGGGTTGAAAAACGGATGCTGGATGCCAATTTGTTAAATCAAACAGAATCGAATTAGTATGCCAAGAAGAAACAGCGTTTGGGCAAATATCGACTGGTTAACAATTTTTATCTTCCTGGCCCTTGTATTTCTGGGCTGGATAAACATCTATGCTTCGGTTTACGACAGCGGACAGCAAGATATATTTGACTTTTCGCAACGTTACGGGAAACAACTTATATGGATTGCTGCGGCCTTGCTCATTGCCATCGTTGTTTTATTTTTGGAAACCAACTTTTATGTTTTTTTTGCTTACTTCATTTATGCATTTATTATTTTATTGCTGGTGATAGTGCTTTTTGCAGGTACCGAAATCAACGCATCGAAATCGTGGTTAACCCTGGGCGGTTTTAGCCTTCAGCCGTCCGAATTCGGAAAATTTGCTGTTGGGCTGGCGCTGGCTAAATACATGAGTTCCTTCGGATTTAAACTAAAAAGATTTAAATCGTATATAACAATTGGAGGAATCATATTTTTGCCGGTCCTTTTAATTTTGCTTCAGAATGACATGGGTTCGGCGCTGGTTTATTTTTCCTTTGTCCTTGTATTGTACCGCGAAGGGCTGTCCGGAGTTATTTTATTCTTTGGCACACTCGTGGCCGTTCTTTTTGTTGTTTCGCTGGTACTGCCCGGACTACTGCTGTACGCGCTTTTAGGAGCAGCTGCATTCATTCTTTTTTTGGCTTTGAACCCGGCCATCAAACATTTTTTTGTGGTGGTGGCTGTTTTCATCTTCAGTTTTTTAGTGATTGCAGGCATCAACTATTTTATGGAAACAGGGAAAGAACTGGAAGAATGGTTGCCGGCCAGTTTATTAACAGGAGGCCTTGCTGTTTTTGTTTACAGTCTCCTGAAAAAATTTAAAAACTACGCCCTGGTAGCCCTGGTATTTGTTGGTTCGGTATTGTTTACCATTTCAGTTGATTATGCGTTTAACAACCTGCTCGAACCCTACCACCAATCCCGCATCAACGAACTTCTTGGCATCGAATCGGATCCGGCAGGAGCGGGTTACAATGTGAACCAAAGTAAAATTGCCATTGGTTCCGGCGGGATGTGGGGAAAAGGTTTTTTGAATGGAACGCAAACAAAATTCAAATTTGTACCCGAGCAAAGTACCGATTTTATTTTTTGTACCGTTGGCGAAGAATGGGGTTTTGTCGGTACATCGGTGATGGTACTCCTTTTTATCGGACTGCTAATCCGGCTGGTAAGACTGGCCGAAAGGCAACGTTCCGTTTTTTCACGTATTTACGGTTACTCGGTTGCCTCCATCCTCTTTTTCCATGTATTGATAAATATTGGAATGACCATTGGAATTATGCCGGTTATCGGAATTCCCCTGCCTTTTATCAGCTATGGAGGTTCTTCTCTCTGGTCGTTTACCATTCTCCTTTTTATTTTTATCAGGCTCGATGCCAGCCGGCTCGACCAACTTTCCGGTTAAGCGGATACTGACAAAGTTCATGTCCTTAAATTTCCGGATTTCCTTTGATTTATGTACTTTTGCCCGGCTTTGAAAAAATCAACAAATTTTTATTGTTTTTTTTGATGCACCACAGGGAGCATCCTTCATTGCAGAGAGAAACAACTTAATACGGTTCTTTATAAATATTTTTGCTCATGATGAAGTACAGACCTTTTTCCTTGCATAATTTCAGAAATATACCCCAGATAAGTAATTTAACGGAGGAACAGAAGTTCAATATTGAAGTTGCAGGAACGGTATTACCATTTAAAACAAATAACTACGTAGTTGACGAGCTGATAGACTGGGATAATTTCAGCGAGGACCCGTTTTTTATCTTGAATTTTCCACAGAAAGAGATGCTGGACGAGGCCAGTTTTAACAAAGTTGCCGGTCTTTTAAAAAATAGTGCTCCCAAAAAATTAATCCAGGAGGAAGTAAAAAAAATCCGGTTGAAATTAAATCCCAATCCAGCCGGACAAGAAAGCAATGTCCCGGTTTTCGAAGGACAACGGCTCAACGGCATTCAGCACAAATACAGGGAAATCATGCTGTTTTTCCCAACACAGGGACAAACCTGCCATGCCTATTGTACATTTTGTTTCAGGTGGCCCCAGTTTGCCATGAATGAATTCAAATTTGCCATGAAAGAAGCCGATTCCATGGTAAATTACCTGAAAGCCCACCCTGAAATTACCGATGTATTATTTACCGGTGGCGACCCCGCGGTGATGAAAACACGTTTCTTCGAGTCGTATTTTAATGCCCTTGCCGAGGCCGATATCCCCAACCTGAAAAACATCCGCATTGGAACCAAAGCCCTTGCATACTGGCCCTACCGGTTTACTTCGGATGACGATGCCGATGACCTTATCCGTTTATTCGAAAAGATGAAAAACAAGGGCATTAATATTGCCCTGATGGCGCATTTTAACCATCCGGGCGAGTTAAGGACACAGGCGGTGAAAGATGCGGTAAAAAGATTAATTTCGGCGGGGGTGCAAATCCGTTCCCAATCGCCCATCATGAAAAAAATTAACGCACACCCTGACCTTTGGGCCGAAAACTGGAAAGAGCAAGTCAACCTGGGAATCATCCCTTATTATATGTTCATTGCGCGCGACACCGGCGCCCAGGACTATTTTGCCGTTTCCCTCAACCAGGCCTGGAAAATATTCAGAAACGCTTACAACCAAGTGAGCGGAATTTGCCGCACTGTCAAGGGGCCGAGCATGTCGTGCCAACCGGGGAAAGTACAAATAGCAGGAGTTTCAGAAATCAACGGGGAAAAAGTATTTGTGCTGAATTTCCTCCAGGGTAGGGATCCCAATTGGGTAGGTAAACCGTTTTTTGCAAAATTCAATCCCGATGCTGTTTGGCTCGACCAGTTGGAACCGGCATTTGGCGAACCCAAATTTTTCTTCGAAGAAGCGTACTACGAAATGCAAGCCTGAAATCAGGCGGCATTCGTGGTGTTCTCTCAACCCGGAAATGTGAGGTGGTATCATTTCGAAACCAGAAAAACCCACTTTGCCAGTCAGGAAATCTCATCCTTTCTGTTCTCAGACAGGGTCCGGTGCTGAATCAGCGGCGCTGGCACTGACATTCTGTTTCCGGACTACAATCCCAAAGCCGGACTCTACAAAATCAATAATTGCTTTCATAAATTCCGCGAAGTTTTCTTCCAGAAATCCGTAATTCATTCGCATTATTTCCATAGCCTTTGCCGAATTATCGGGCAGCGAAGTATAGCGGCTCATAATATCCAGCGATTGCTGAATACCCTCTTGCCGCTGGTATGATTCCAACCGCCGGCTTTGAATAAGGGCCGGCAAAAAAAACTGAACCCGGGGCGGCAGGTAATAAAAATGGGATAACAAAACAGCATGAACCTTTTTGGTGAACTGCCGCAGGGTGCCGTCGGCATAATCCGCCCAGTTCAGCGCCAGGAAATGGTCGTAAAACATATCCGTTACAATTCCTGAATAAAGGCCGAATGCGGGATTTAACAACTTTTTCACCTCACGAAAACGGGGATGGCTGTCGGTAAATGAATCAATCTGGCGGTGCAATAAAATGCCCTCCCTGATGGCAACCGGAAACTTCAGGTATTTTTGGCCTTTTACATAATCGCCAATAAAATTACCGGTAATAAGCTTTTCGTTTTCGCCCGATAAATATAAATGTGCCAGATAATTCATTCACTTCATTTAG
>CAYRBS010000084.1:0-9462 GCA_964422335.1 uncultured Mariniphaga sp.
ACATATCCAATTTCAGCCATTCTTTCAAACCCCGGTTGTTTATAACTTGTATTTTCAGGAGTATCTAAATAATTATACATTCTAAAATTATCGTTATTTTTGCGCGGAATAATATTTAATCTAGTACCTCGTTTTGTTTTTAATTTAAATAAGGTAAAAAACTGAAAGAACTCATGTTAAAACTTTTATTGATTCAGGCCGATTTGACCAACGAGTTGGATACAATGGCCGCAGAACCTGAAGGGATTTCCACAAAGTTTATTGATCTTGCTATGAAAGGCGGATGGATAATGATTCCCATCATACTACTATCCATTATTGCGGTTTATATTTTTTTCGACCGGTATTTTGCCATTAAAAAGGCCGGTCAGTTTGACACGGGATTATTGGAAAAAGTAAAAGTTTACATTACCAGTGGAAAAATAGACGAAGCCATTATGCTTTGCCGAAGCAGTTCAAACCCCGCATCGAGGATGCTTGAAAAAGGCATCAGCCGCATTGGCCGACCGCTTACCGATGTAAATGCCGCTATCGAAAATATCGGTAACCTCGAAATTTCCAAACTGGAAAAAGGCTTGCCGGTACTGGCTTCTGTTTCCGGTGGCGCACCCATGATTGGCTTTCTGGGCACGGTAATGGGCATGATTCAGGCATTTTACGACATGGCAAACGCAGGCAACAATATTGATGTAACACTCTTGTCAGCAGGTATTTACCAGGCAATGGTTACAACTGTTGCCGGCCTCATTGTGGGCATTATAGCCTATTTCGCATACAATATTCTGGTGTCAAATGTTGAAAAAGTAGTTTTTAAAATGGAAGCCACCACATCGGAATTTATGGATTTATTGAACGAACCAGCATAAAAAAACAAAATGGCATTAAAACGCAGAAATAAGGTAAATGCAGCTTTCAGCATGTCGTCAATGACCGATATTGTATTTTTGCTGCTCATTTTTTTTATGGTAACCTCCACCCTGGTAGCTCCCAATGCCCTTAAATTACTACTCCCCCAAAGTAACAACCAAACAGCAGCAACCCCCATTACAACCATCTCCGTAACACAGGATCTGAGGTATTACATTAACGATGACGGACAGTTGCACAGTGTTGATTTTCAGGAAATTGAACCTTTTTTGCAAGACCGGTACGGAGTTGGTAACGACGATATTTATATTTCCCTTCACGCCGAAAAATCGGTTCCCTGGGACGAAATCGTAAAAATTATGAACATTGCGCGAAAAAACAAGTATAAAATGATTGCGGCCACTGCGCCGGAAAGGTAAATGGATTTTTTCAGAAAACATAAAAGAGGTATTATAGGAACCCTGATTTTTCATGTCATAGTCCTTTTGATGCTTATTTTCATGGGGTTCTTCACTCCCCTTCCTTTACCTGGCGAAGAAGGAATTCTGGTAGATTTTGGTTCCAGCGAACAGGGACAGGGAGAACCTGAACCCAGTCCAAGTCAGCAAACAAGCCAGCCCCAACAACCGGTACAGGAAGAACAAGAACCTGCAACTCCCCCGCCCCAGCAAGTTCCGCCCCCACCCTCCGAGTCACAGCCGGAAGAAGCCAGTGAAGAGGCTTTAACCCAGGATTACGAAGAAACTGCTGCCATTGATGCTGCCGAAAAGAAACGACAGGAAGAAGCAGAAAGGGAGCGGAAACTGGAGGAGGAACGACGCAGGCAGGAAGAACTGGAACAACAGAGACAGGAAGAGCAAGAACGGCAGGAACAGGAAGAACTGGAGCGTCAGCGGCAAGCAGAGCTGGAACGTCAGCGCCAGGCAGAATTGGAAAGGCAACGCCGCGAAGAAGCAGAACGTAAAAAACGCGAGGAAGAAGAACGCAAAATTAATGAGATAAATTCACGGGCACAGGGTGCTTTTGGCGAAAGCGGGGATGGTAGCGGCGGCCAGGGCACATCGGAAAGCGAAAGCCAGGGAGCAACTTTCCCCGGCGGTAACCAGGGCGTATCTACCGGCGATCCCGATGCAGGAAACTACGGGCCCGGTGGAAGTGGCTCAGGCGACGAAGGAACGGGGGTTTCTTTCGATCTTTCTGGACGCTCGGCTTCATCGCTGCCAAAACCCCAGTACCCGGGAAACGATGACGGTATTGTTGTGGTTAAAATAACGGTTGACAAATACGGAAAGGTAACCGCGGCCGAACCTGGCGCACGGGGTACAACCATCATGGACCAGCAGTTCTGGAACGAAGCAAAAAGGGCTGCCTTAAAAGCAACATTCAATACCGACGAAGATGCCCCGGCTTTTCAGCAGGGGACTATCACCTACCGGTTTAGGCTGAATTAAATCAGACTTCGCCCGGCAACTTTCCCGCTTCAGTGATAAAAGTCAATAAATAGTTGACAGGAATTAATGTCATTTGTAAAAAAATTACAAGATGGCATTTCTTTCTAAACAAAAGATGTTCAGCAAGCAGTGGTTCATCGACTACCTGCTTATACTTTTCGGCTCCTTCATTCTGGCTGCCGGATTTGTCTATTTCATTACGCCCCACAAAATTGTACCGGGAGGTGTGTATGGTGTTGCAATTGTGGTGCACTATTTAACAGAAGGAGTATTCTCTTTCTGGCCTGATGGATTTCCCATCGGGCTTTTCGGACTTCTGATAAATATTCCGTTAACCATAGCGGGGATAAAAATCCTGGGGCCCCGGTTTGGCGTTAAAACCATCACCGGTTTTGTACTTGCTTCCGTTTTTATCGACGGAATCGCCTTCCTGCGGCCAGTGAGCAATGCCCCGCTGGTGGACGATGTGTTGCTGTCGTCGGTGTTTGGCGGAGTATTGATTGGTATCGGGCTGGGACTCATTTTTAAATCGAGGGCAACCTCCGGTGGCTCCGACATTATTGCCATGATAATTGCCAAATACACCCGGATGCAACTGGGGAAACTGATGATTTATGTGGATTCCGTGATTGTTTTAATGGGACTCGCCGCATTTCAGGACTGGCATATCCCGCTCTATTCGCTCGTGGTAATTTATATTACCGGACGCGCTATCGACATTATTCTTGAAGGGGCCGATTACAATAAAGCGTTGCTGATTGTTTCAAAAAATCACCCCGAAATAAAAAATAAATTATTGAATGACCTGGAGCGCGGCGGAACCTACCTCCAGGGTGAAGGCATGTTTACCGGCGAACATAAACAGATAATTTACACCGTGGTCAGCCGCCGTGAAGTGGCTATTCTGCAGGAATACATCGGGAACATCGACCCCGATGCTTTTATTACCGTTATGGATGCCCGGGAAATACTGGGCGAAGGGTTTCAAAGCCTGCGAAAAAAAGTTGAATCCAGTTAACCCCGGGTTTCTCCGTAAACTTAATCCTGCACTTACACCTAAAATTCGACTTTTTACCGAAAAAATTCTATTTATTATAAGCAACTCATTCCGGTAAACGCAGATTTTTGTAATTTTGGTACGGTTCAGGAAATTTCGGAAACAGCCATGATAAAAAGTCCACTCTTGTTAATTTCTATACTATTGATTGTCTTCAACAGCCAGGCACAATCAGTTGGGCTTGTGCTAAGCGGTGGTGGGGCCAAAGGGATGGCCCATATCGAAGTAATCCGGGTGTTGGAGGAAAACAACATACCCATCGATTATATTTCAGGAACTTCAATTGGCGCTATTGTTGGCGGAATGTACGCTGCCGGATACACGCCCGATGAGATGGAAGAATTGTTCAAATCGGATAATTTTTTCTTTTGGTCCACCGGCCGGGTACAGGAAGAGTACAGGTATTTTTTCAGCAAGCCGGAACCCGCTCCATCGTGGCTCGAGTTGCGCGTTGAAAAACAGGAAGATAAACTAAGGTTACTGCCTCCCCAAAACATCATCCCGCAAGGGCAAATGGATTTTGCCTTTATGGAGATGATGGCATCAACAAACGCTGCCTGCGGGAATAATTTCGACAATTTGATGGTGCCGTTTTTTTGCGTTGCCACTGATGTACAGAGCACCACTCCGGTGGTTTTACGGGAAGGTGATTTGGGCGAAGCCATCCGCGCATCGATGACCGTTCCGCTGTATTTTAAACCCATCAGAATTGACGGGACTTTGTTGTTCGACGGGGGAATTGTAAATAACTTTCCACACAATATTTTGAAAGAAATCCACAACCCCGATATAATTATTGGGCATAAAGTGGCCGACGATTCCAGGGCTGCCGATACAGATAATGTAATGGAACAATTAACCAACATGGTAATCAGGCCAACAAATTACGAAATAGAGCACGAAGACGGTATGTTAATGGAAACCAAGTTTGAAAATATTGGGTTGCTCGATTTCCGGAAATATGATTTTATTGCCGGTAAAGGAAGGGAAACTGCCACTGAATATATCGACAGCATAAAAACACGCATTGAACGCAGGGTTACAGAAAAAGAATTAGCGGAAAAACGCAAAAAATTCAATGCCAAAAAACCTGAAATGTATTTTCAAAATGTGCAGGTAGAAGGGGTTGATGATCCCATGCAGCGGAAATTTATTATCCAGTCGATAAAACACCGCTTCGACGTGGTTCCGCTGAGCTCGCTGAAAGAAGACTATTTTAAGCTTATTGCCAATGAACATTTACGCTCGATACGCCCTATTGCCCATTATAACGAGGAAACAGGATACTTCGATTTACACCTGAAGGTAGAACCTGAAAAAAAAATCAGGCTCAATATTGGAGGGAATATATCCACCAAACCCATCAACCAGGGTTTTGCCAGTTTCGATTACCGCACCTACCAGGGACGTGCCTACACATTAAGCTCGAATATTTATTTCGGCCGGTTTTACAGTTCCTTTAAAGCAGGCGGCCGAATTGACTTTCCCACTTCCCTGCCCTTTTACCTGTCGGGTTATTCCACCCTCAACCGGTGGGATTTTTTCTCCTCCAGTTCCGAACTTTTTTTCGAAGATGTACGGCCCCCTTATATTATCCAGGGAGAGTACAACCTGCGGTTCGAAGCGGGAATACCGCTGGGACTGCATTCCAAACTTTTTTCGGGGGTTGCTTTTTCCAATTCTTCCGATGAATATTATCAAACCGATGTGTTTAAAAAAACGGACGAACCCGATGTCACTTCGTTTAACGGTTTTGCCGGCGAAATCGGCATCGCCAACAATTCGCTTAATTATAAACAGTATGCAACCGAAGGCGCCTCCAGCATGCTGAATTTTACATTTGTTTCCGGCAGGGAATCGAATAAACCGGGAACCACTTCAAGTGCCACGATTAAAACCAGCCGCCATCACGAATATTTTTTGGCAAAGGCCCAATCCACCAGGTACTGGAAAATAAGCAGGAACCTTACACTTGGTTCACAAGTGGAAGCAGTTTACAGCAACAAAGACCTTTTTAAAAATTACCGATCTACCCTGCTTTCTGCACCGGGTTACTCCCCCACCCCGCACAGCAAGTCGCTTTTTATCGGGAATTTTCATTCCAACAATTATGTTGCCGGTGGCCTTAAAGCACTCTTCCATTTCAACCCATCCATGCATTTACGGGTGGAGGGGCATGGTTTTATCCCGGTTAGAGAAGAGCTCCCAAACGAGGATTTAACGGCTTATAAATATGAAGATTACTTTTCCAATTATTACCTGCAGGGATTGGCAGCGCTGGTTTACCACACCGGCCTGGGACCTGCAAGCCTTTCGCTGAGCTACTACGAAAAACCCAATACCAATCTTTACGTGACACTGAACTTTGGGTACATTCTTTTCAACAAAAGAGGATATTGATTTGACCTTAATCCGGTAGTTTTATATCTTTGAGGAGAGTTTGTGAATGATTATAAAAAGTGATGTGATGAAGAAGCAGGTAGGACAGATTCAGTTGGAAGCCATTCAGGGCGACATAGCAAACCAACCCGATATGACGGCCATTGTAAATGCCGCAAATGCCCAATTGCAAACCGGTGGCGGGGTGGCCGGTGCTATCCACCGGGCAGCCGGGCCCCAACTTGCGGAAGAGTGCCGCCCCATGGCACCTATCCGTCCGGGCGAGGCAGTTATTTCGGGAGCCCATAACCTTCCAAACCGGTATGTAATTCATTGCCTGGGGCCTGTTTATGGCATGGACAAACCCGAAAACCGGCTTCTTTCCGACTGTTACCGAAATACCCTTTATCTTGCCGATAAGAACAAAATTGACTCGGTTGCATTTCCGGCCATCTCAACAGGTGCTTTTGGCTACCCTTTCGAAGCCGCTACCGATATTGCCCTGCAAACCATCCTGGAAATCCTTCCTGAATTAAAACATGTCAGGCACATCCGGTTTGTTCTGTTCGGAGAGCTGGACTTTGAAGTTTACATGGAGCGACTGCGCGGAATTAAGGAATCCTGAAAAGTGCATAAATCCGCATTTCCACATCTTTCCCCCACTCCTTTTGAAAAGTAAAAGCTGTACCTAATTTTTTAACTGGCTGAGCTTTAAATCCATCGACCAGACCGGTTCATTGTCGATGGTAATAATTTCAAAAGTCAGCGTTGGATCCTCTGCCAGCGTGTCAAAATGCACCATTCCAAACGCGTTTTTTTCGTTATAACCAAAAACCAACCCGGGGGTTTCCACTACCGGGTGAGTATGGTAGTTGGTCAGCACCGAAGTCATAAATTCATGCAAGTCGTATCCGTTTTCCCTTGAAATACGCCGGACATCTGACCGGTGCCGGTCGGCGGCAAGTACTGTAACCCCTGATATGTTATTTTCATACAAAAAATGATGGATGGCATCGCGTTCTTCGGCATAACCATCCCAGGTATCCAGTCCGCCGGGACCGTCGCCTTTGGTTCCGGGAGCCATGGGAACAGATGAAACAAGCACTTTAAATGTTCCCTGCGAGTTTTTCAATGTATTTTTCAACCACTCAAGCTGTACCGGTCCCAGCATCGAGGGATTATCAACCCTCGGATCGTGACGTCCCGATGATTCGCGGTAATAACGGCAATCCAGCATAATAAAATGGACATCCCCAATGTAAAAATCGAACCAGGTGCCAGGTTGTTCACTTCCTCCTCCGTACGACGGGTTGTTCCAGTTTTGTGTAAACACTTCCCATACCGGCCGTTTCCATGCAGGAGATTCAATCTCCGGGCCGCCGTAACTGTCATCCAATCCAAAATCATGATCGTCCCAAATGGCATACACTCCCCTTTCGGCAATAAGTTCTCTCCATTCCGGGCGGCTTTGACGGCGATAATAACAGTATCTGTGTGTTAATAAATGTTCCGGATCATCGATATATACATTGTCACCGAGCATTAACAGCGCCAGTGGATCTCTTTCATTGATGGTAGTCCATACACGTTCATTTTCAGGAACATAACCTGCCCCACCCCCAAATGCAATACTGAATTTTCCCGGCGTTCCCTGCCCGGGGTAGGTTTTAAACGTTGCATTTTCTAAAGGAATCGTATCTTTTTCAATTATCAAATGATAATTATAAACAGTATTTGGTTGAAGTCCATCTACGCGCACCACCGTGGTATAATCTTTATCAGCAGTTGTTTGTGCGTTTCCCGTTCTGTTGTTTGCCTGCTCCTTCCCTCCATCGGGGTGTACCAGCACCTTCACTTCGGTTTCAAAGGCCGTACGCACCCAAAAAGAAGCTGCATTTGACGTTATATTTCCCAGCATGGGTCCGTGAAGTAAAACCCGGGATTCTTTACGGGCCCAATCCTTAAAAGCCTTTGTTTCGTGAAGGGCAGCAAAGGCATCGCGCGGACCGGACAGCAGGCGTTCGAAAGGAAGTCCGGCTTTCACAGCATCTTTGGCATGCGACAAAGCAGCCTGTGCATTGCCTTTCTTTGAAGCCAGCATTGCCATCACAAAATGACTCTCAGGCACAACAAACCGCCGGTATTCCCGGCCTTCATCTTCCACGGTTTTCCCTGCGCGCTCGTAAGCGTTGGTCAGGCTTCTCCATAAAGCGGCCGGATTTTGTATTACCTCTTCCATCCTTTCTTCTGCTGTATCATAATCCCCCCTTGCAATTTCCCGTACAGCGCCCCTGTGTGCATCGTGCTGGGCCGTTGCAGAAAATGTACTCCAAATGAAAATAAAACAAACAAATGCAATTTTTAAAGCTGCTTTAATATCCATACCTGTTGGTGATTTAAAAGTGTATTTTCCCAAGCCATTTTGTACAAAAAAACAAATTTTTAATGAATGCTACCTGTCCCCTTCCTGAAATTTTTCCAGAAGTTCTTCCAGTTCTTCTGTTTTTTCAGGATTCGATTCACTAAGGTCCTGCGTTTCCCTGAAATCATTTTCCAGGTCGTACAATTCGGTCTTTTGGTTGTTTCGGTGTACCAGCAACTTCCAGCGGCCATCCCTGACGGAATATGCCTGCCCTGTTTTCCAGTACATGGAACGTTCGCCGGCAACCTCCTTTTGACCAGTCAGAATGGGCCAGATATTCCTGCCATCAATGTTTATTGGCTGTTCACTATCGGTCAGGTTACAAAGTGTTGGCAACCAGTCGGAGACATGGATTGGGAAATCAATACTCCCCGGTTCCAACTGTCCCGGCCAGTTTGCAACGGCAGGCACCCTGATTCCACCCTCGTATAAATCTCCTTTCCAACCGCGCAGCGGAAAATTGTTGCCCAACACACGATGGGGTTTGTCGGCATACTTTCCCCGGTACTCGGTATCACTGTGCCAGCTTTTCTGTCCGCCGTTGTCGCTGATAAAAAGTACCAGGGTATTTTCGCGCTGATCGGTACGGTCCAGTGCCTCCATTATTTTACCAATACCGTCGTCCATGTGGGTAACGCTGGCCGCGAACCATTTACGGGAAGGAAACAGCGAAATATCGTTGTAAACCGATGTCCATTCTTCAGGTTCATCGAGCGGGAAATGCGGCACACTGTATGCCACATACAGAAAAAACGGCCTTTCGCGTTCCCCTTCAATAACACGGACGGCTTCATCGGTGATGAGATCCGTGGCATGGCCTTCTTCATCGAGGTATTCATCGTTCCGGTGCCACGATTCCCGTCCGGTTAGTTCGGTTTCAGTTTTATATTCATGGGTGTAAGGGTCAATCTGACCGTCAAAATATCCGTAAGTTGACTGGAAACCATATTTCAGCGGGGTGTATGGCGGTGATCCCATGTGCCATTTGCCTGCAATGGAAGTGTAATAACCATTATCGCCCAAAACAGAAGCGAGCGTCGGATCGCCCACGTCAATAACTTCTCCGTAATCGGGACCGGTTATTCCGTACCGGCTGGGGTACTGCCCCGTTAAAAGACTCACCCGCGTGGGCGTGCAGGTGGGCATTACATAATGCTGATTGAGCCGGACGCCCGATTCTGCCAGTTTATCGATGTTGGGGGTTTTAACGTCGGAACCGTTGTAACCCACATCGGACCAGCCCAAATCGTCCGGGATAATCACCACAATATTGGGTTTGGCTGACG